>CAIRWP010000001.1 GCA_903882335.1 uncultured Opitutia bacterium
CGATCGGGCAGGGTAAAATTCCAGACCGTGACCGCAAAAGGCACGTCCTTGCCACCGAAGCGCAGGGTGCCGCGGTGTTCGCCGGGCTGGGCGTCCTTCGGAACCTGGAATTCCAGCAGGCGGCCGTTCGGCGAGGGCACCAGCGGGTCTTGGTGGGCGCCGACCTTGAGGACGTCGAAGCGCCGGACTGGCAGGTCGAGGACGACGCTTTGCGGGGCTTCCTCGAGCAGCATGGTCACCGCTTCGCCCTTGGCCGCGAAAAGCTTCAGGCCGGGAATCGGTAGGCCGGCCGCATCGGTGGCTTTCACCGTCGATGTTTCGGTCGCGAGCTTAGGCAAGGGCGGGAGTTCCGCGGCTTTGGCGGGCTTGAGCGTCGGATCGGCCGGGAAGGCCACCGTCGGGGCCGGACCGTCTTCGAGCCAGAGCGTGAAGTAGGGCGCGGACTTCCGGTTGCTGTCCTTGCTGGCGACGTAGCGGTTCGGGAAGAGCGTGTAGGTGAATTGGTCGCCGTCGCGCCGGTATTCGCTGCCGACGTCATCCATCACCAGGAAGCCGAAGCTCCGGCCGTCGAGCCGGGCCTGGACCACCGCCGGGTCGATCGGAATCGTCTGCCAGCGGTTCTCATCGGGCGGGGTTGGGTCGCCGAAGCCCCAGAGCGAACCCCCGAGGCCAAGGGAGACCGCGGTGACGTCCTTGCCGTCGCCGTTCCAGCGCTGTTCGCCGGTGCGCGCCCAGCGGAAGCTGCTGGCGCCGGGCTCCTTGGCGTAGCTGTTACCTTTACCTTCGACCCATTCCTGGGCGATGGTCGAGACCGTCGTGCGGCCAAGGATGGGCGCCGCCTCCAGGTGCAGGTGGAGCGTCGCCCGGACGACGCGCTTGCCGCGGAACTTCGTCGGGTCGAAGTCGATGAGGAAGAATTCCTGCGTGCCCTTGAGTTTCAGTTTCGGCGAGCCGCCGTTGTTGCCTTCCTGTTCCGTGGGGAAGGAGGAGATCCAGGCATCCCGCGAGGTCTCGACGCGGAGCGGAGTGGCGGCGACGACGACCTTGGCGACGCCGAGGGCGCACAGCAGGGTGAGGGGATTGTAGCGGGGCACGGAGCGTTGATAGCCCTCGGCCGACCGCTTGCCAACCCAATGTTGGACGCGTCTTACCGCTTGAGCATCCGGATGCGGTGGTTCTCGGAGTCGCCTACGAAGACCGTCCCATCTGGGTCCACCCAGATGCCGTGGGGGCGGGCCAGACCGCACTTCAGCGGGTCACCGTCGGGGCCGTCATGCTTGGCGCCCGTCCCGAGCATCAGTTCAAGGTTCCCCGTCTTCGCGTCGACCCTCCGGATGGAGTGGGATTCGGTGTCGACCAGCCAGGCGTTGCCTTGGGCGTCCACGGCGACCCCCTTGGGCCCGCTGAGGGTGGCGAGCTTGGCCGGTCCGCCGTTGCCGGTGAAGCCCTTCTTGCCGTTACCCGCGATGTGGGTGATCTTGTCGGCTTTCAGGTCGAGTTTGAAGACCTGGTTGCCCTCCCGGGTGCAGACCCAGAGGTTGCCGGCGGCGTCGAAGTCGATCGAGCGCGGCCCCCGGAGCGGCGTGCCCTTCACCGGTGCGCCGTCGGGGGTGGCGCCGGGCTTGCCTGTGCCGGCGATGGTGCTGATCCGCTTGGTCTTCATATCGACCTTACGGATCACGTGGTTGCCGATGTCGCAGATGAACAAGTCGCCGTGGGCGTCGAACTGGATGCTGTGCGGCAGCTGCAGCTGGGCCTGGTCAGCCGGGCCGCCGTCGCCCGCGTAGCCCGGCTGTCCCGTGCCGACGACGGTGGTGATGATACCCGTCTTCACGTCGATCTTGCGGACAGCGTGGTTCTGCATGTCGACCACGAAGAGATTGCCGCGCTTCGGGCCGAAGCGCAGTTCGTGGGGGAGGTTGAAGGTCGCCGCGGTGGCGGGACCGCCATCGCCGGAGTAGCCGGCCTTGCCCGTGCCGGCGATCAGCGTGATCTTGCCGTCCTTGTCCACGCGCCGGATGCGCTGGCCGCCATATTCGCACTACCAGATCGCCCCGTCGGGACCTCGGACCACGCCGAAGGGATTATCCATCTTCGCCCCAGAGGCCGGGCCGCCGTCGCCGGCGAAGCCCTTCTCGCCATTACCGGCGAAGGTCGAGACGGACGCGGCGGAGAGGGAAGCGGCCGCAAGGAGCAGGAGGTGGCGGAGCATGGCGGAGAGGATAGAGTACAGAGTACGGAGTACGGATTACAGAGAGCGGAATAGGGAGGGAAGCCTGTTTCGGGGAAGGCTTGGCACCCAGCCCCAGCCCTAAGCGATGATGTCCTTCACGACGCTGCCGTGCACGTCGGTGAGGCGGAAGTCGCGTCCGCCGAAGCGGTAGGTGAGTTTCTCGTGGTCGATGCCGAGCTGGTGAAGGATCGTGGCCCAGAAGTCATAAACCGTCAGCGGCTTGTCGACGGCGTAGTAGCCGAGCTCGTCGGTCGCGCCGAAGGCCATGCCAGGCTTGAAGCCGCCGCCGGCGACCCACAGGCTGAAACCGTAGGGGTTGTGGTCGCGTCCGTCGCCGCCTTGCGAGAACGGCGTGCGGCCGAACTCGCCGGAGAAGATGACGATGGTGCTGTCGAGGAGGCCGCGCTGCTTGAGGTCCTTGAGGAGCGCGGCGATAGGCTGGTCGACCTGGTGGGCCATCTGGGTATGGCCTTTCACGATCGCGCCATGGTGGTCCCATGGGTTGGCGGGATTGCCGCCGCCGAGATTCGCGGAGAGGCAGCTCAGCTCGACGAACCGGACGCCGCGTTCGACGAGGCGTCGCGCCAGCAACGCCTGACGGGCGTAGCCGGCGGTGAGCTTGTCCGGCGAGTCGATCCCGTACATGGCCTGCGTGGCCGCGGATTCGCCGCGGAGGTCGCAGATCTCGGGGACGGCGGCCTGCATCCGGTAGGCGGTCTCGTAGTTGCGGATGGCGGCCTCGACCTGCGGTTCGCGGGAGGCTTCGGCGAAGGCCCGGTCGACCTCGTGGATGAAGCCGAGGCGGCGGCGCTGGGTCGTATCCGCCTCGCTGGGCTTGATGTTCGCCAGGGGTAAGGGGCCATCGGCTTTGATGATGGAGGCCTGGTGCTGGCCCGGCAGGTAGCCGTTGTTGAACAGGCCCACGCCGCCGTGCGGCACGCCGGCGTTGCCGCTCTGCAGGACCACGAAGCCTGGGATGTTCTGATTTTCGGTCCCCAGTCCGTAGTTCATCCAGGCGCCCGCGCTGGGGTGACCCATGAACGGGAAGCCGGTATGGAAGAAGTAGTTTCCTTGGGCGTGCTCGCTGACCTTGCTCGTCATCGAGCGGACGACCGTCAGGTCGTCGGCGCACGCGGCGATCTGCGGGAAGAGGTTGGTCATCTCGATGCCCGACCGGCCGTAGCGCTTGGCTTCCCAGGGGCTTCCCATGATGTTACCGTTGTTGTTGAAGACCGTGCGTTGGACCGGCACCGGCATCGGTTTCCCGTTGAGTTTGGTCAGGGCGGGCTTGGGGTCGAAGGAGTCGACGTGCGAGACGCCGCCGGACATGTAGCAGAAGATGACGTTCTTGGCCTTGGCCTTGAGGGGGCGCTTGCCGGTGGCTTCGGCGCCGAAGGCGGGCGAGGCGAGGAGGCCGGACAGGGCGATGCCGCCGAAGCCCAGGGAGCAGCGGCGGAGCAGTTCGCGGCGGGTGAGCGGGTGCATCTTATTTGAGATAAAGGAATTCCTTGAGGTTGAGCACGGACTGGGCGAAGTCCGCCCAGACCATCGCGGGCTTCCCGGCGTGGGTCGCCTTGAGGTCGACCAGGTAACGGGCGGCGGCGGCATGCTCGGCGGTCGTGGCCGGGCGGGCGAGGGCCTGGACGAAGAGGGCGTCCACCTTGGCGGCGTCGGCCTGCTTCGGGTCTAGCCGGGACGCCCACTGCTTGGAGGCGTCGATCACGAAGCCGTCGTTGAGGAGCGTGAGCGACTGTGCCGGGACATTGGTCGCGTCGCGCCGGCCGACTGTGGTGAAGGGCTTGGGGCCGTCGAAGGTGGTGATCAGCGGGTTGAGCGAGTTGCGCCGGATCGTGAGGTAGACGCTGCGGCGCACCTGCTGGCCCGGGGCGGCCAGGGCGTTGTCGCCCGGACCGTACATCCGATGTTCCAGCTTCCCGGCGAGGGTGAGGAGCGAGTCGCGGAGCGCCTCGCCCTCGACGCGGCGGACGCGGGCGTGGGCCAGCAGGTCGTTGCCGGGATCCTTGGCCAGGGCCGAGGTCGTGGGCAGGCTCGAGCGTCGGAAGGCCTCGGTCAGCAGGAGTTCGCGGAGCAACGTCTTCATCGACCAGCGCTCCGCGACGAAGCGGCCCGCCAGGTGGTCCAGCAGTTCCGGATGGGTCGGTTGGTCCCCGAGGCGGCCGAAGTTGTCGACGGTGCCGACGAGCCCGCGGCCGAAGACGTGGTGCCAGAGGCGGTTGACCATCACGCGCGCGGTCAGCGGATTATCGGGCGCGGCGATCTTGTCGGCGAGTTCCCGGCGGCCGCTGCCGGTGGTCACGAAGGCCTTGGGGTCGAAGGCTTCGAGGTAGCGACGCGGCACGGGAGCCGCCGGTTGCTTGTATTCCCCGCGCACGAAGAGCGGCATGTCGAGGCCCTCGGCTTCCAGGAAGCCCGGGGCGCGGCGCGGCTCGGAGAGTTGGGCCTCGAGTTGGCGGTATTCGGCGGTCAGGGTGGCGAGCTTGGGTGACGCGGCTGTGGAGGTGTCGAGCATCCCATGCCGGACTCCGGCATCGAGCAGCGCGGCCTGGGCTTCGTTGGCTTCGTCACGTCCCCAGGCGTTGGCGGCGGCGGAGAGGGCGTAGATGACCTCATCCACCGAGGAAAGTTTCGGCACCGGCGTGACGATCGCTTCGCCGGAAGGCCCGGCGGCTCGGCTGGCATGGAAGACCACCTGACGGACACCATAGAAGCCGACAGGGGCTTCGGCTTTCCGGTCCGGGTTGGGGGAGTCGTCGGGCAGGGTGAGTTCGAGGTAGGCGTAGGAGCCCTTGCGGTAAGCGGTGTCGAGGGTGATCCAGACCGGCTTAGGCGAGTCGATGGCCGCCTTGGGGAAGCGGGAACCGCCGGGGGAGAGCGGGTAGTTGTCGGGGATGAGTCGCAGCGTCGCGCCCTTACCCATGGCCTGGACGCTGATGAAGTCCGTCGTGACCTTGAAGCGGGGTGACGTCAGGACGGCGCTATGCTTGGTCGAGAGCGTGTGGGAGTGCAGGCCGGAAGGTAGGATGCGGCCAAGGACGGCGTCGCCTTTCGTCTCGACCCGGAAATCTCCGGGCGCGAAGCGACCGTCGAGGCCGTTGCCATGCCGACGCCAGGAAGCGGAGGTGCGGTCGCTCAAAGTCCAATCGGGCTTTTCGCTCCGCGGGGCTTTGGCTTCCTTGGGTTGCAGGCCGACCCGCAGGAAGGTCGCCGCATGCAGCGGATGGGTGGGATCCGCTTCGCCTTTGACCAGTCCCTCGTCGAGTCTGGCGTCGTCGGCTCCCAGCGCGGCGAGGCGGGCGCGTAACTGGCTCGCCTGGCCACGCAGCGCGTCCAGCGGCTCATTCTTCGTCGCGACGGGCGCGATCTCTCCGCGGAGCGTGCCGGCGCGGAAGGAGTCGGCCACCTGCGCGGCGGTGAGGGCGAAGCCGTAGAGGCGGGCTTCCTCCAGTTCGCCGCGGAGGAAGGCGTTGCCACCGCCGGTGTGGCGGCGGCCGAAGAGGAGGCGCGCCTTGCCGGCGGCGAAAGCGGTCGGCCCAGATTTCTCGTTGGCGGGGGCGTAGCCCTGACCGTAGGGTTGGCCGTTGCGGTAGAGTTCGATGCGCCCATCGGGCTGATAGACGATTGCCAGGTGGATGAGGTCGCCGGGCTTCGCGGTCTCGGCCGGACCGTTGACGTTCTGGGTGCGGACGCCGTTGTTGCTGCCGGCCATCCATTTGGCCGGCTGCCTTTCGCCGAAGACAATCGCATCGAAGACCCCGCCGCCGATGGACTCGACCGTGACGACGCCGCCGCCGCGCTGCGCGAGGGAGGGGAGGGCGACCCAGGCTTCGAGCGTCTTGGCCGTGAAGGTCGCGGCGGTCGGGCCGGTCTCGGCGAAAGCATCCTCGCCATCGAGAATGAGGCGTCCGTGGCGGACCACGGCGGCACCGTTGAGTTTCGCGTCGAGCCGACCGACGAGGTCGCGGCCGTCCTGTTCGAAGGTCCACCAGTGGCTCGGCGCCGGGCCGGCGTTCTGGTCGGACTTGAGGCGACGCCGGAAATCGTCGCCGGCGAGGCTGCTTTCGATCTTCGCCAGTTCATCCTGCAGGCGGACGCGTTCTGCGGAGCGGGCGCGGATGCGTTCGAGGGCGGCAGGCAGATCTTTGGCCTGCTGGACCCACTTGGCCGAGAGTTCGGCGCGGATGGCCTGCTTAAGTTCGGTCAGGCGGGCGCGGTGTCGGTCGAGCAGGGCGGGGGAGTCCACGGTCACCTGGCCCGGGCGGGCGGAGGCGAAGATGCCGTAGAAGGCGGTGAAGTCGGCCTGGCTGATGGCGTCGAATTTATGGTCGTGGCAGCGGGCGCAGGACACCGTGAGACCTAGGAAGGTCTTGCTGACGACATCGATCTGGTTGTCCACGTTGCGGACCTGCTCGTCGACGGTGTCGACCGGCTGGAAGCCATGTTCGATCATGCGGAAGTGGCCGGTGCCGAGGGCGGATTCGTTCAGCCCCTCTGCCGCGTTGACGCGGGGGTCCGGCAGGAGGTCGCCGGCGAGCTGCTCGCGGACGAAACGGTCGTAGGGCACGTCGGTGTTGAACGCGCGGATCAGGTAGTCGCGGTAGCGCCAGGCCTGCGGAATCGCGGGATCGCCTTCGCTGCCGTGGGTGTCGGCGTAGCGGACGAGGTCCATCCAGTGGCGGGCGAAGTGTTCGCCGTAACGCGGCGAAGCCAGCAGCCGGTCGACCACCTTCGCGTAGGCCTCCGGTGAGGTGTCCGCATCGAAGGCCGCGATTTCGGCAGGCGTCGGGGGTAGGCCCGTCAGCACATAGGTCGCTCGGCGGAGGAGCGTGGCCTTGTCGGCCGCCACGGAAGGCATGATGCCGGCGGCAGCGAGCTTCGCATCGAGGAAGCGGTCGATCGGGCTGGCGGCTTTGCCGGCAGGAACGCCCGGTGCGGTGACCGGTTGGAAGCTCCACCAGCTCTTGCGGACCTGCAGGAGATCGGACCACGCGGGGGTAATCGAGTCTTCGGGCGCTTTGACGCGTGGGTCGGGCGCGCCGCGGTTCACCCATTCCACGAAGTCCGCGACGATCTTCGCGTCGAGCTTCGGACGCTTCTTGGGCATCTGCAGCGTCTCATGGGTGTGATCCATGGACTGGATCAGGAGGCTCTTCCTGGCGTCGCCCGGGACGATGGCGGCGCCTTCTTCGCCGCCCTTGAGCAAACCGTCGCGGTAATCGAGGCGGAGGTCACCCTTCTGCTTCTTGGCGTCGTGGCATTCGTAGCACTCCGCGACGAGCACCGGCCGAATTCGGGACTCGAAGAACTCCACGTCCGCCGGCTTGAGGTCGGCGGCTAGGGCGGCGGTCAGCGAAAGGCCGAGTAAGCTTAGGGTACGAAGGGGGGAGGCCAAGGCGGTGGGGTGCGCAGACGATGAAAGAGGAAGGATGAGGGATAAAGGACGAAAGACGTCGAGGACCCGAGGACATGAGGTCCGGAGGCTGATCCAACGGGCCCGGATGGCTGGTTGGGGGCTTAGGCCGCCGGTCGGTGGCCTTCGGCAGGGTCGTGACTAGGTCGGGCCGGGCACGGCGTAGCCTACCACTGCCTGACTTTCACCCTGTGGCGAACGCGCAAGGGCAGCAAGCGGTACTGCCCCTTCCTCGATGCATCGGGCATATTTTGCCCAACCGCTGACCGCCAACCGCTGATACCCCGGCTACTCCAATACCTGAATATGATTGATGCTGGTGAACCGGCGATGGTCGGTGAACTGGCGGATCAGCTTCTTCTGGGCGTCCACCTCGAAGATCTGGGCGGTGGCGCCGAGGTGGCCGTGGCCGAGCCAGTTCATGACGAGGGTATTACCGTTGGCGAGGCGTTCGACCGAGCTGGCGAGGTAGAGGGGGTTGTCGGTGACTTCGTTGCGGCCGATGTTCCAGACGATCTTGCCGGATTTGTCGTATTCCACGACGCCATCGCCTTCACCGAGGGCGACGAGCCAATTACCGTTGGTGAGTTCGCGGATGTCATGGACATCGCCGTTGACGGCCTGGGAGCGGAGCAGTTTTCCTTCCGCCGAGAGCTCAAGCACCGCGCGGTCGCCCTTGGCGCTCACGAGGTAGCGGCCATCGGCCGTCTTGCGACACCCGCGCATCTGCTCGTGGGTCTTGATGGTCGGCGTCAGCGGGACTTTGATCTCCTTGGCGATTTTGCCGTCACGGCCGATCTCCAGGAGCCGGCCCGGGCCGCATTCGACCACGAGCACGCGCCCGTCGGCCAGAGGCTGGCAACCCTGGATCTCGGTCTTCGGGTCAGCGACGTATTCCCAGGCCACGGACTGGTCGGGCTTCACTTCCTTGGCGCCTTTGACGTGGCTGAAGAGCACGTTGCCGTTGGGCAGCAGCCAGGAATCCTGCGGGCGTTCGGCCGGGGTGGACCATTCGACATGTCCGTCGGCGGCGACGATCGCGACCTGGTTGCCGACGTAATCGCTGACGAGCAGGCGGCGGCCGAAGGGCTTCGGGTCGAGGCTCGCTTGCGGTCCTTGGGCGCGGTCGCCCAGAGCGTTACGATTGTTCTTCATCACCGGCGGCATCGGGGCTTCCCAGCCGGTGGGGGCGTTGACGCTGATCACCTTGCGGAAGGTCACGTCGCCGAGGCGGAGGTTGTCGGCGATGACGCCGTTCCTCGAATGACGCCAGCAGTGGATGGCTTCGCCGTCGCTCTTGATGTGGTTTCCGATGACTTCGTAACCGTCCAGGTTGAAGTTAGGTTCGATGGCGGTGAGCTTGGTCTCGAAGTAATTGTAATTGCAGCGGACATTGCGAAGCTGGCCGCGGAAGGAGGGATGGCCGAGCAGGGTGCCGCTGCCGTTCGGATTGAGCGTGCGGGTGAATTGCACCGTGATGTGCTCGGCGTCGAACGATTCGCCGGGGCCGACCTTGCCGCCGGGGAGGAACTTGCCCGTGTGTTCGCCGTACATCATCACCGCGCGCATGGTGTCGGTCATCGTGATGCCCTCAACGAGCACGTTACGGACGCGGCCATGGATGAGCACGCAGGCGTTGATGTTCTTCACCAGCCCGCTGGGCAGGTCGTTATGGGAGGCGTTGAGGTCGATGGTGCCCTTGCCCGTGATCCGGACGCCGGAGATGGTCTCCGCCTGGCGGCCGTGGCCGATGCGGATGCCGTAGGCCTCCGGGGCGTCGTAGGACACGAACCATACGCTACGGGCGCCGTGTCCGGTCTTGTTCGCGAAGCGGACCTTCACCCCGTGGCTGAGTTCCTGCCAGTCGCCCGTGATCGGGATGCCCTGGTGGGGCGTCTCGAAGAGTTTGCCGTCGCCCCAGGCGATGGTGTCAGGGGCGCCGTTCTTACCGCCGGTGACGATGACCGTGTAGACCGTGCTGCCGAAGAGCTCGGAGCCGTCGACCTTGCCCTTCTTCAGGTCGTAGGCGCCGCCGATCTCGAGGTCGTCGATCTTCTTGCCTGAATCCTGGTCGGTCGTGATCTCACCGACGCCTTCCTTATGGCAGACGCCCTCGGCCAGCTTCAGGGTCGCGCCGGCCATGAGCTCGATTTCGACCGACTTGTCGACGTAGAGGATCGCGCGGTGCTTCTTCAGGCCGTGCTGATGCAGGCCTGGCAGGAAGCTGAGCTTATCGCCCGGCGCGGCCGCGTCCATGACGGCCTGTGGGTCGTCGCCCGGCTTGATGCGGTGTTCGGCGGCGTCGGCGGCGACGGCCAGCAGGATGAGGGTAAGCGACGTCAGGCGCATCGGTCAGCCGATGATTTTCTTATAAGGCTCGCCCTCGTTCTGGGTCGGGCGTTCCGGGCGGCCTTTGTAACGGTAGGTCAGGCCCATGTTGTCGATGCCCAGCAGCCACAGGATGGTCGCATGCAGGTCATGGACGTGCAAGGGGGTCTCCTGGGCGCGCAGGCCCAGTTCGTCGGTGCTGCCGATGGTCTGGCCGCCTTTCACGCCGCCGCCGGCCATCCACATCGTGAAGCCGGTGGGGTTATGGTCGCGCCCGTCGCCCTTTTCGGACATCGGGGTGCGCCCGAACTCGCCGCCCCAGACGACGAGCGTGTCCTCGAGCAGGCCGCGGGCCTTGAGGTCCTTGAGCAGGCCGGCGACCGGCTGGTCCATCGAGGCGCACAGCCCGGCGTGGTTGCTCTCGATCTTGGCGTGGGCGTCCCACTTGGAGCCGGCGCCATGGTAGATCTGCACGAAGCGGACGCCTTGCTCCACCATCCGGCGGGCGAGCAGGCAGAGGCGGCCCATGCTTTCGGTGGTCTTGTCGTCGAGCCCGTAGAGCTTGCGGGTGGCTGCGGTCTCGCCGGTCAGGTCGACGACGCCGGGGGCTTCGGCCTGCATGCGCGCGGCCAGCTCGTAGCCGGCCAGGCGGGCGCCGAGCTCGGTGCGGTCGGGGTAGCGGGCGGCGAACTCCTGGTTCACGCTGTTGATCAGCCGCAGCTTGCTCTGCTGGAGGTCGGCGCTGACGGCTTCGGGCGTGTTCAGGTGGGGGATCGGTTCGGAGCCGCCCGAGAGGCGCACACCTTGGTAGACGGCGGGCATGAAGCCGGCCCCCCAGTTGCGCGGTCCGTTGATGACGGTGTTCTGGTTATCCTGCATCACGATGAACGACGGCAGGTTGCGGTTCGCGGAGCCGATGCCGTAGTTGATCCAGGAGCCGAGCGACGGCTTGCCCGCGAGGATGGAGCCCGTGTTCATCTGGCAGACGCCCGCGGAGTGGTTGATGCCGTCGGCCTTGCAGGAACGGATCACCGCGAGGTCGTCGGCGCAGGAGGCGATGTGCGGGATCCAGTCCGAGAACCATTGGCCGGACTGCCCGTGCTGTTTCCAGGCCCGCTTCGAGGCGAGCAGGGGCGACTTCGATTCGCCCATCGCGGTGATGACGGAGCCGAAGCTGTCCGGCAGGCGCTGACCGGCGAGTTTGTTCAGCAGCGGCTTCGGGTCGAAGAGGTCCATCTGCGACGGACCGCCTTCCATGAAGAGGAAGATGACGCTCTTGGCGCGCGGTTTGATCTGGCCGACGCCGGGCTGGAGCGGGGTGCCGGGGGCGGGGACGCTCAGTTCCTTTCCGAGGAGGTCGCTGAAGGCCATGGCACCGAGGCCGAGGCCGGCCTGGAAGAGGAAGTCGCGCCGGGAGGATGAGGCTTCGACGCGATGGCAGCGGGGGTCGTTCATTCGACGTAGAGGAATTCGGAGGAATTGAGGAGGGCGTGGCAGAGGGCGGCCAAGGGGGCGTGGGCCGCCTTGGCCGCCGTGGGCGCGGCGACCGCCTTGGCGGCGCCGAAGGTCAGGTCGCGGCTCTGGCCGGAGGAGTCGCGCATCGTCCCGGTCTTGGTCTCGAACCGCCAGAACCCCAGCGTGCTCGGCTTGATGTCCTCGTTGGCGTAGAGCAGGCCCTGGTCGTCGAGCGCGCCGACGCTCAGGCGCAGGTCGTCGATCACGCCGTGGAAGGAGCTTTCGGGGTCATTCCCCTTGCCGCCGAGCTGGATAGGCTGGGCGGCGGTGCGTACCCCGGTGAGGCGGGTGGGGACGCGGTCATGGAGCAGGGGCTCGTCGTCGTTGGCGAGGTCCTTGAGCGTGAAGGTCACCTCGCCCGGCCCGTTCTGGTCGGCGTAGCGCACGGCGGCCGCGGCGTAGTAAGGCTTGTTCAGTTCGATGCTGAGGTTCGAGAACTGCACGGCCTCGCCGAAGCCGCCGCCCACGAGCGGGCCGAATGCCTGCAACACGAGCACGCGGGGGGCGCGTCGCGACTTCTGGCCGGTGATGCCGAACTGCCAGTAGCCGTCGGTCTTGCCCTTGCCGACCTGGGCGGCGATGACGCGGACGGCGCCGCCGTCGCTCACGGTGCGGGGCACGATGACCCCTTCGATGGTGAAGCCGCGGGCGAGGTCGGCCTCGGTGGCGCCGGGCGCGACGAACGGTTGGCGATGGGCGGGCTCGAGGTGGGCGCCTTGGCCGTCGCGGAAGGGCACCTTCTCGGGTTGGAAGTCGTTGGCGACGGCCGCGGCCACTTTTGCCGGCGCCTTCTGCGCGCGGACTTCCTGCAGGAAGGCTTCGGCGCGTTTGGCTTCGGCCGCGCTGGGCACCCGGGCGAACAGCAGCTGGTACAGGCGGCGGACCTGGGCGGCCTCGTCGCCGGGCGCCTCCTGGGCGACCCGGGCGGCGAGGAGCTCGCCGCGCTTGAGCATGAACGGGCTGTTGAGCAGCAGGAGCGACTGGATCGGGGTCGTTGTGACGTCGCGGGAGGACGCGCTGCTGAACCACTGCGGGGCGTCGAAGACGTCGGCGAGCGGGTCGCGGTTGTTGCGCATGATGCGCGTGAAGATACTGCGCACCGGCTCGCCGTAGACGACGCCCGGCCCGGCTTGCTTGTCGGCCTTCAGGTCGCCGCACGCGGCGAAGAGGGCGTCGCGGATCTGTTCCGCCTCGAGGCGCTGGGGTTGGTTGCGCCAGAGCAGCACGTTCTGCGGGTCCTTCAGCTGGCCGGCCTGCGGGGCGGGGTGCGCGGAGGAGCGGCGGTAGGCGGCGCTGGTCAGGATGAGGCGATGCATGGCCTTCTGGTCCCAGCCTTGGGCCATGAACTCGGCGGCGAGCCAATCGAGCAGCGCGGGGTGCGAAGGCGGTTCGCCGAGCCGGCCGAAGTCGCTCGCATAGGGCGCGAGGCCGCGGCGGAAGCAGAGTTGCCAGAGCCGGTTCATCGCGAGGCGCGCGGTGAAGGGGTTGGACGGCTCGGTCAGCCAGCGCGCGAGGGCGGAACGGCGGCCGGTGGAGGCGCCGTCGGCGGGTGGGGTGATGCGGGCGGGCTCGGCCGGGTACTGCGCGCTGAGCACCGTGAGGAAGGCGGGCGGTACGATGGTGTTCTTCTTGGGGATGACGGCGTCGATCGGCGTCGCGCCGGTCTCGCGGACGGCGAGAACGTAGGGCGGCTCCGCGGGCTTGAGCTTATCATGCTCGGCGAGCTGGCGCTTCAGGTCGGCGTGCCGGACGCTGTCGTCGCCCTTGATGGAGCGGTCGAGGCGGGCGTATTCGTACTCGATCTGGCGCCAGGCCAGCGCGGCGACCTGCTGTTCGTAGGGCGTCCGCTGCGCTTCCGGCCGGCGGAGCATCGCCTGGACGTCATCCGGGAATATCTCGATGGCCTTCCGGGTCGCGGTCTCGCGGTATTTCCCCTCGAGCACGGCAATCTCGGCGCGGATAGCCTGCGTCGCCTGCTCCCATTTCGCCAGTTTGCGGGCGTGCTCGCCGGCCTGGTCCTTCGTCCAGGCGATGCGGTCCTCGACGGGCAGGGTGTTGCTGAAGAAACTGCGGAGAGCGTAGTAGTCGCGCTGGAGGATCGGGTCGAACTTGTGGTCATGGCAGCGCGCGCACTGCATGCCGGCGCCGAGGAAGACGTCGCCGGTGGTGTCGGTTACGTCGTTGAGGATGTTCTCCCACTGGCCGCGCGCGTCGCGGTTGTTGTATTCGTAGATCCAATGGCGGAGGTAGCCGAGCGCCGTGAGGGCCTCCGGGTCGCCGGGGAACAACTCATCGCCCGCGATCTGCTCATGCACGAAGCGGTCGTAGGGCTTGTTGTCGTTGTAGGCCTTGATGACGTAGTCGCGGTAACGCCAGGCCGTGGGGCGGAAGTCGTCGATGCGGAAGCCATCGCTGTCCGCGTAGCGCACCAGGTCGAGCCAGGCGCGGGCCATGCGCTGGCCGTAGGCCGGGGAGGCGAGGAGGCGGTCGACCAGTTGCTCGTAAGCCCGGGGGTCTTTGTCCTTCAGGAAGGCGTCCACCGCTTCGGGCGTAGGCGGGAGGCCGGTGGTGTCGAAGGTGACGCGTCGGATCAGGACGGCGCGGTCGGCTTCACCGGCGGGAGTCAGGCCCACTTGCGCGAGGCGCGCCTCGATGAAGCGGTCGACGGGGTGGGCGGCCGGGCCGGCCGGAAGCTCCGGACGTCGGACGGGTTGATAGGCCCACCAGGACTTTTCCTTCGCGCCGATGGTGCCGGGCAGGTAGCGACCGGCGACGGGCTCCTTGGTGCGGCTCCGGGGCCAGGGCGCGCCGGCTTGGACCCAGTCTTGGAGCAGTTTGACCTGCGTCGCGGTGAGGCGGTCGCCCTTGGGGGGCATCCTGACGTCCGGATCGGTCGAAAGGATGTTCTTCAGAAACAGGCTCTTGGCCGGGTCGCCGGGTACCAGAGCCGCGCCGCTGTCCCCGCCGGTGGTCAGGCCGGCCAGCGAATCCATGACTAGTCCGCCCTTGTTCTTCCCCGCGGAGTGGCTGTGGCACTTGAAGCAACGCTCCTCGAGCAAGGCGACGGCCCGCTCCGCGACGGGCTCATCGGCGCCGCGCAGAGGCAGGGCGGCAAGGCCGAGCAACAGGGCATGGCGGAGTCCGAGGGGCATCTTATCAAGAATACGAATAAGCCCGCCCGTCCGGCTGGGAAGGGTAAAAACCGGGCCCCCGCCGGCCCCCTCAGCGGCGGCGCTGCCAGTCCGGGTAATCCTTGGTCAGGAGGTCGCTGGCGTATTCCCCGAACCAACTGTAGCCGTTGCGGCGCTCATACCCGATATCGGCCAGCTTGGGCTTGGGGATGCCGTCCCGGTCGCAGACGTAGGGCTGGCCGGTCTTGAGGTCGTAGAAGCGGGCCCAGAGGGCGGGGGCCTGGGTGTCCGGGAGCAGGACGCGGTCCTTGCCCTTGGGGGCCTGGGGGTCGTCGACCGTCGTGAGGCGCAGCCCGGTGACCTTGTGCTGGTCGAGCCAGCGCACCGCGCCCTCGACGGCCGCCTTCACCTCGGTCGAGGGCTGCTCCAGGCTCATCAGCAGGCGCACGATCCCGACCGACTCGCTGCCACTGAACGAAGGCAGCTCATAACTGCGCGCCTTGGCGGGGGCGAAGGTCTGCTCATCGTGCTGCGCGCACCAGACGGTCCGTTGGCCGTCGACGACGATCTGGCACTTCAGGATGCAGTCGATGCCGCGGTCGAAGGCCGACTGGCAGGCCGCG
>CAIRWP010000002.1 GCA_903882335.1 uncultured Opitutia bacterium
ACCAAGTGACCACGGTCGTCGCGCCGGCGCCGCGCAAGTTCTCCTGCCAGGAGCCCCATGCCATCATGCGATTCTGTCGGAACACCGTGTCCCCCTCCCAGCCGAGGTGGCGGAACTTCGGCGTCTGCGCCCCCAGCCGGGCGGTCAGCAGGCTCTCCAGCGCGCCGGTGTTCTGCTCGATGACCATGTTCTCCGCGCCCGTGAACACCACGACGTCCTCCGGGTCGGCGCGGAACCGTCCGTCCGCGAACGGGGTGGGGCGGGGGCGGGCCGCGATCCGGTCGGTCATCCGCCCCAGCGGCCCGTCCGCTGTCGTCGCGGTGGCGGCTTCCGTCGAGTCCGGCAGGACCTCGAGTCGGAAATCCTTGAACGCGGCGCGCCCGGTGCTGCCCGGCGACAACTCCAACGCGATCACGCCACGGGTCCGGCGAGGACCTTTCTCCTCGTGGTCCTGCATCGCGATCCCGTTAACCCAGGTCCGCAGGCGCCGGCCCTCGGCCCGGATCCGGTACGTGTTCCAGTCGCCGGGCTTCGCCACGCCGTTCAGTTTGGTTTTGTCAGGGTAGGAGATCAGGCCGCCTTGCGGCCCTTCCTTGTAGAGTCCACCGTCCAGCCCCGGCCCGATGTCGACCTGCCACCCGAGGATGCGCTTGCCCGGTTCCACCGCGCTGCGGAAGAAGAGGCCCGTCCCCACCCGGCCCAGCGTGCGCGCCTGGAAGGTCAGGTCGAAATTCTCCAGCTCCCGGTCGGTGCGCAGCCAGCTGTCGCGCGGCTGCGGCACGCCGTTGCTCACCAGGGCGCCGTCCTCGACGGTCCAGGAAGCGGCGGCCTCGCCGCCCCAGCCGGTCAGGTCGCGGCCGTTGAAGAGCGGGCCATCGATGGTCGGGGGGCGCGCGGCGGCCGGCGCCGTCGTGGTCGCGTTCGGCGAGTCCGGCAGTTTCTCGAGCACGATGTCCTTGTAGCGGACCACCGCGAAAGCGTTGCCATGGATCTGCACGGCGACCTGGCCGCTCAGCGGGATCGACGCATCGGTCTCGACGTAGTCGACGGTCTGGACGCCGTTGAGCCAGACCTGGATGCGCGGGCCGTCGGCGCGGATGCGGTAGGTATTCCACTCGCCGGTAGGCTTGAGCGCCTGTGCCTTCGTCGCGGCGTCGGGCTGCGCCAGGAAACGGTTGCGCCGGCTTTCGTCATAGAGTCCGCCGTCGTAGCCCGCCCCGAGGTCGGCCTGATACCCGACCATCTCATGGTGCGAAGGCACGCGGCGGGAACGTAGCTGGACGCCGCCGTTCACGAAGCCCTTCGTGCCCTCGACCTTCCAGCGCAGCGTCAGGTCGAAGTTCGTAAGCTCCTCGCGCCAAGCCAGGAATTCGTTGCGCGGTTGGTTGCGCTCCAGGCTCCCCGCCTCGATGCAGCCGTCGACCACGCGCCAGGTCGTCGCGGTGTCGCCTTCCCAACCGGTCAAGGTGCGGCCATCGAAGATCGGTGTCGGCGCAGCCCGGGCGGTCAACGCGCAGAGCAGGGACAGGCAGACGGTGCGGAGCAGGGTAGGCATGGGGTGGCCGGGGGTGGCGGCGGAAAAGGGCTTAGTCCGGGCTCGGAACAGGGTCAACCGACCCCGCCGGCTGTGAATAAGTTCCGCGGGGGCCTGCCGGCATTTGCCAAGCAGACCGAAAGCCTTTGGTTGAGGCTATCCCATGCGCACCCTCGCCCTCCTCCTCGCCTGCTTCCTCATGAACTCTGCCACCGCCGCCGCCCCCGACCTGCTCGCCATCCCCGTGAAGGACATCGACGGTCAGCCCACCTCGCTCGGCGCCCTGAAGGCCAAGGCCATCCTCGTCGTGAACGTCGCCAGCGCCTGCGGCTACACCCGCCAGTACGCGGGTCTGCAGGCCTTGCAGAAAGCCTACCAGGACAAGGGCCTCGTCGTCGCCGGCTTCCCCTGCAATGACTTCGGCGGGCAGGAGCCCGGCACTGAGACCGAGATCCGCAAGTTCTGCTCCACGCGCTTCAACGTGACGTTCCCGCTCTTCGCCAAGGTCTCCGTCCAAGGCGCCGCCGCGCACCCGCTCTTCGTCGCGCTTACCGGCAAGGAGGCCGGTCGCCCCGGTCCCGTCACTTGGAACTTCAATAAGTTCCTCATCTCGCGCGACGGCAAGCTGCTCGCGCGCTTCGAGTCCGACGTCGAACCCGACTCCGCCGAACTGAAGGCGGCGATCGAGCAGGCCTTGAAGTAAGCCTGCGCCCGACGACGGCTTACTTCGGGAGGTCGGTCGGCGCGCGCTCGGCGACCGGCGCCTTCAAGGGCTGGTAGGCATCGGCGCGGCGCCGGGCCTCGACCAGTTGCTCGGCGGACATCTGCGCTTCGATGCGTCGGCGCCCCTCCGCGCTGCCTTCCTGTTTTTGCTTCGCGGCGAGCTGATACCACTTGTCGGCTTCGACTAGGTCGACGGCGGTGCCGAGTCCTTGTTCGCAGGCCGCACCGACCCAGAGCTGTGCGAGCGGCTGGTCGCCGTTGTTGGCGGCCTTGAGGTGAAGCTTGAAGCGGTTGGGCAGCTCCTTGGTTTTCTGGTACGTCAGGCCGAGTCCCATGAGGGCGAGGGAATCCCCGGCCAGCGCGCCCGGCGTGAGGTTCTGGGCGGCCTTGGTCAGGTCCAGCGGCAAGGGGGTGCTCTCGACCTGGTCGAAATGGAGGTGATGCAGGCCGAGTTCAGTCAGGGCCTGAGGGTGGCCACGCTGGACTGCCAGCAGCATCGCCTTGAGGTAATCCGGTGCGACTTTCGCCGCGCCCGCCGCGCGTCGGGCGCGGGCTTGTTCGCCTTGCAGGACGTAGTTGCGCGCCTCCGGCCGGCCGGCGGCCAGGCAGAGCTCGCGGAGCTCGGCGGCCTTGGCCGGATCGGCCGTCAGCTGCGGTGGCCGCCCTTCGGCGTGAAGTTCCGCCAGCATCGCCTGGGCGAGGGCATCTTTGTTCGCCGCCGCCTGCTGGAGAGCCTCCCAGGCCTCCGGGAAACGGTCCGTCGGGTGCAGGTCGCGCCGCAGGAAGAACTCGGCCAACGTCACGAGGGCGCGGTTCCGGTGCTCGGAGTTGGAACGCGCCACCGCGGTCAGCCACTGCTCGGCGGCCTGGCGATCGGCGGCCGCGGAGGCGACGCCGTGCCGCGGGTCGAGGAAGAGGTTGGGGTAGGCCTGGTCAGTCGGCGGAAGCCCCTCGCGGGAGTTCAGCCACCGCGTGGCCGTGTGGAAGGCGAGTTGCTCCGTGAGCCCTTGGATCAGCCGCCGCGACATGTGCAGCTGGCCTTCGTCGGAGCCCAGCTCGGCCGACTTGCGGTACCAGCGCGACGCCGTGGCCTCGTCCGCCACCGGGGAGCGCGGGTCCCCGTAGGTCTCGCCCAGTTGAAAGGCGGCGCTGGCGTTACCGCGTTCCGCCAGTTGCGTGAAGATGCGGATCGCCATGGCGCGGTCCCCGCCTTCGGTCTCGGACTTCTTGAGCTGGCCGTCGCGGTACATCTTGGCCAGCTCGATCCGGCCTAGGTCCGCGAACCGCGGATCCAGCCGCTGCTGGGTCAGGCGGTGGAACCAGGTCACCGCCGCCTGACCGTCTGCCGCCATGCCCTGTCCTTTGAGCAGGAGATGGCCGAGCGTCCACTGCGCCTCCGGGTGCCCCAGCTCGGCGGCTTGGCGCAGGTAGGTTAGGGCGGCGCCTACGTCGCGCGTCAGCTCCTCGCGTCCGACGGAGAGGAATTGGTAGAGTTTGAACCAGCCCATCCCTTCGCCTTTCTTGCCGGCGCGTTCGTACCATTGCGCCGCTCCGCGCACCCCACCAAGGCCCGGCGCCCCGCGCTCGGCGACCTGGCCGAGGTTGATCATCGCGGGGGTGTAGCCTTGCTCGGCGGCGATCTGGAAGAACCGGCTGGCCTCCGCGAGGCCACCCTCTCGACCGAAGAGACGGTTGAGGTGACAGATGCCGAGGTAGTTGTTCGCTTCCAGACTGCCTTGGGCCGCGGCCTCCTCCAGCCACTTGATGCCGGTCGGGTCGTTCTGGCCGAGGAGGAGCCGGGAGAGGTTGTAGCGGGCCGGCACGGAGCCCAGCTCGGCGGCTTCGAGTAACTTGGTCTTGGCCAGGGCCAGGCTGGCGGGGGTGTTCTCCACCAACAACTGGATGGCTTCCTCGTTGAGTCGGATCGGCCGGGTCGTCTCGGCCTCCTTCTTCGCCTGTGCGATCGCCCGCTTCGCCTCGTCCTCCGTCTGGCTGTCACGCTGGGCCTGCTCCTTGGCTTTCGCGGTGTCGACTTGGCTCCGCCAAGCCAGGCCGAAGGCGGTGAGGGCACCCACGCCGATCAGGCCGATCACGCCGTACCGGATCGCGGCTTGGCGCTTCCGCTGGGCCGCGACCTGCTGCTGGTGGGCGAGGTCGCGCTCCGTCAGTTCGCCGAGGCTCACGCCGAGCACGCCGGCCACGATCTTCAGCTTCATCAGCCGGAGCCGCTCCTCGTAGGCCCGGGCGAGGACCGTCGCCGCGTCTTCGGCGGTGCCGCCTTCTTGCAGGGCCTCGAGGTAGGCCTCCGGATCCGTCCAGCCCTCGCCGCCGTCGGCGGTCCGGAAGTCGGCCGCGATCGGCTCCGCCGGCGTGGTCAGCAGCTCGCCGTGCTCGTCGACGTTGAAGCGCGTCGCCGCAGGGAAGCACTCCTGCGCCGCTTGCTCGCCGGTCGCATGCGGGATGCCCGCGATGATGGCGGCCAGCAGGCGGCTGGAGCGGCCGGACATCTTGTAGGTCCGCACGACCTGATCGACCAGCGGCGAGCGGGTCGCCCAGGGTGAGCAGAGCACGACGAGGTTCAGGCTGCGATCGAGCTGGTCGGCCAGGGCGTCGTCGATGAGCGCGGCCGGGTCTTTCCGGGATTTGGTGACGCAGACCGGCAACCGACCCGCGGGGATGACCTCGCCGCGCAGGTTGCGACGACCCACCAGCTTCGCGGGGATGACGAAGCCCGCGAGCTCGCGCTCAAGCCAGTCGGTCCTGCGGTCGCCCGTGGAGTTTTCCTGCGACTGGTCGCTGAGGATGTGGCACCAGAATATCGGGCGAGGGGCGCTCCTGCGTCGGGTGGTTTCATCGCGACGGCGCGGCCGGGCTGAACAGCGTCGCCGCTTGCT
>CAIRWP010000003.1 GCA_903882335.1 uncultured Opitutia bacterium
CCGGCTTCCGGTCGCCAGGCTTGATCGAGCGCGCATCCTAACAGGAGCGGCAGGGCCAGCCAGAGCGCAGGGGCGTGGCCGAAGCGAGGAAGGTTCAGCCCGGGGTCGGGCGCCAGGGGGTCGAGCCGTGCCATGCGCGCAATCCGTCCTCACCGGCGGGGGCGAGGGGGACTTCGCGTCGGAGCCAATCCCAGACGGTCGCCGAGGCGAGGGCGGGCGCTTGGAGCAGATGCCTCAGCGGGACGGTCACGAAACCCCGCTCCATCCACCTAGGGTGGGGGAGGGTAAGCTCCGGGGTGTCGACCGACCCGCCCTCCCAGAAAAGGAGGTCGATATCCAGGGTGCGGGGACCGTTCCTATTACTAGTACGGAGGCGCCCCAAGGTAGCCTCGATCGCCAGGGTCTGCTGGAGAAGTTCGGCGGGCTTTAATGCACAAACTATTTCCAAGCAAAGGTTTAGGAAACTTGGTTGGTCGGTGAAGCCCACCGGGTCCGAGTCAAAGACAGGGGAAATGGCGGTCACTTTGGCCTGCGGGAGCTGGCCGAGCAGCCGAATCGCCTCGTTCAGATGACCGACCCGGTCCCCGAGGTTGCTACCCAGACCCAGTAAATAGCGCTGGCGGGTTCCGCTCACGCTCGCTCGCGGCGGATTTTGACGGAAATCGCGTCGAATTCGGCCGCCACGGGGGCGAACGGCTTGGTGACCTCGACGGTCACGGCCTTCACCACCGTGAAAGTGCCGAGAATGCGGGCCGCGATCTGCTGGGCCAACGTCTCGATGAGGTAGACCGGTTTGCCGGTCAGCTGCCCCTCGACGGTCCGGATGACTTCCGCGTAGTTCACGGTCAGTTTCAGGTCGTCGGCCGCGGCGGCCGGCCGGGTATCGACCTCGAGGTCCACGGACACGGTGAACCGCTGGCCGAGGCGTTTTTCCTCAGGCAGGGCCCCGTGGTGTCCGAAGGACTTGATGCCGGCTATCCTGATGATGTCCACGGAGCGATGAATGCCGGGACGGACCGCCCCTGCAAGCGCCTTCCGCATTTGTGAGAAGTCCCCACTTGACCACCCTTCCAAGGGTCGCTGACAGTCCGCGGAACACCATGCCTAAGAGGACCGATATCCGTACCATCCTCATCATCGGCTCGGGACCGATCATCATCGGCCAGGCCTGCGAATTCGATTATTCCGGGACCCAGGCGTGCAAGGCGCTCCGCGAGGAGGGCTACCGCGTCATCCTGGTCAACTCGAACCCGGCCACGATCATGACCGACCCGGAGACGGCGGACGTCACCTACGTGGAACCCCTCACGGTGGAATCGGTGGAACGCATCATCGCCAAGGAGAAGCCCGACGCCCTCCTCCCGACCCTCGGCGGCCAGACCGCCCTCAACCTCTCCCTCAAGCTCGCCCGCACCGGCGTGCTGCAGAAGCACGGCGTCGAGCTCATCGGCGCCAAGGAAGCCGCCATCGAGCGCGGCGAGGACCGCGAGATCTTCAAGAAGCTGATGCTCGAGATCGGCCTCGACGTCCCCCGCTCCCGCGTGGTCAAGACGCTCGACGCCGCGCGCGAGACCATCGCCCTCATCGGCGGCGAGTTCCCCGTCATCATCCGCCCGTCCTACACGCTCGGCGGCACCGGCGGCGGCATCGCCTACAACCGCGAGGAGTTCGAGCGCATGGCCCAGGCCGGCCTCGACGCCTCGCCCGTCCACGAGGTCCTCATCGAGGAATGCCTCCTGGGCTGGAAGGAATACGAGATGGAGGTCATGCGCGATCACAAGGACCAGTGCGTGATCATCTGCTCGATCGAGAACTTCGACCCGATGGGCGTCCATACCGGCGACTCCATCACCGTCGCCCCCGCGCTCACCCTGACCGACAAGGAGTACCAGCTGATGCGCGACGCCTCGTTCGCCGTCATCCGCGCGGTCGGCGTCGAGACCGGCGGCTCCAACATCCAGTTCTCGGTCAACCCGGCGAACGG
>CAIRWP010000004.1 GCA_903882335.1 uncultured Opitutia bacterium
ATCGTCGCGTTACCGTCCTTGTCCTTGGCGACCTTGAGCGGGGCGGTCGGGTCGGTGTTGCCGACGTAGGCCTCGAGGCCGGCGACGCGCTGCTCGAGCGTCGGGGCGGGCGGGGCTTTGGCGGCGGCGGCGGGAGCCGCGGCGGGGGCGGGGGCGGTCTGCGCCGACGACAGGAAAGGCACTGCCGCCAAGGCGAGGAGGGTGAGGGTTCGAGACAGGGAGTTCATGGCGTGACCCCTTTCGCAACCCCCGTGCCAATGCCGCCGGGTGGCGGGTTAGGCCGTTTTGTGTGCAAAATCCATCTCACCCAGGGGAGCAGATTGCCGTTTTTACAGCAAAACCTCCCCGCCGCCTAAGGCTTTAGCCGTGGTTGTAACCTTCTTCGCCGTGGTCAGCGATGTCCAAGCCCTGTGCTTCCTCTTCCTCCGAAGGACGCAGCCCGACCAGGCAATCGACCAGTTTGGCCAGCGCCCAGGTGCCGGCGAGCGAGAGCGCGATGCACGCGAGCATCGCGGCGAGCTGACCACCGATCAGACCGTGGCCGATGAGCTTGCCCCCCGCGACGTTCGCCTCGGCATCCATGAGCAGGGCCGTCGCGAGCGCCCCGATCGTACCGCCGACGCCGTGGACGCCGAAGGTGTCGAGCGCGTCATCATAACCGAACTTCGGTTTCAGGAGCGAGCAGGCCGCGTAGGAGAGCAGGCCGGCGAGCGCGCCGATGAGCACGGCCGACGGGCCGGAGACGAAGCCGGCGGCGTTCGTGACCGTGGCCAAGCCGGCGATCGCCCCGGAGCAGAGGCCGAGCACCGACGGTTTGCCGCGGTGCAGTTTCTCGACGAGGGCCCAGGCGAGGGTCGCGGTCGCGGCCCCGAGGGTCGTGGTGAGGAAGGCCTGGATGGCCACGCCGTCCGCCGCCAGCGCGGAGCCGGCGTTGAAACCGTACCAACCGGCCCAGAGCAGGCCCGTCCCGAGGACGCAGAGTACCATGCTGTGCGGCGGCATCGGGCGCTTGCCGAAACCAGCGCGCGGACCGACGAGGATGCAGAGGAGCAGGGCGGACCAGCCGGAGGTCATGTGCACGACGATGCCGCCGGCGAAGTCGGCCGCCTTGAACGTCGCGCCTTCGTTGGCGAGCCCGGCGAAATCGCCGGTGGCGCCCCAGACCGCATGCGCGACGGGGTAGTAGACGAACACGGTCCACAGCGCGGAGAAGAGCAGCACCGCGGAGAACTTCATGCGTTCGGCCACGGCGCCGATGATGAGTGCCGGGGTGATCGCCGCGAACATCGCCTGGAAGAGCGCGAAGGTCGCCGCGGAGATGCGCGGCTCGTAGGTCGACGAGGCCGCGCCGACGCCCTTGAAGGCGAAGTGCTCGGCCCCGCCGAACAGGTGGCCGAGCCAGCCGCCTTCGAAGCTGCGGCCGAAGACGAAGGAGTAGCCGCAGGCCCACCAGAGGAGGAGACCCATCGCCGTCAGGGCGAGGCACTGCGCGGCGACGGAGAGCACGTTCTTGGTGCGCACCAGGCCGCCGTAGAAAAGGAAGAGGCCGGGGATGCACATCATCAGCACGAGGGCGGCGCTGACGAGGACCCAGGCGTTGTCGCCGGCGGTCGGGGTGGAGATGGCAGAAATAGGCATCATGCTTTTTATTAAGCATCTTTCGTGCCATAATTTCGTCAGCCGACGTAACCCGCTTGCCTTTGGCCTAAATCAGGGATTTTCTGCTAAATCGAACCGTTCAAGGTATGCGTAAAATAAAGCACATTGCCCTACTTTCGGCAACGCTCGGCGGTTTTCTGGACTGCGCCGTCGCGGCCGAGGAGAAGCCTTGGCTCATCATGGCCGACTGGCAGAGCCGGGCCGCGGACTCGATCTCGCACTCGGGCGGCGAGGTCGGCACCTACGGCCGCAGCCGCACCGGACTCGAGGCGATCTGGAAGCGCGCCGACGCCGCCGTCGATCTCGAGTGGTACCGTTACCAACAGAAGTTCACCGGCCTGGCGGCCAACAGCGACCGACGTTATGGCGATACCACCGACCTCATCCTCACGGGCTTCCGGCAGTGGGACCATGGCGAACGCTACGCGGCGCAGCTGATCTACGCGGTGGAGTTCGCCGCCGAGTCCAGCCTGGCCTTGTCGGAGGGTTTTCGTTGGGGTCTCGGCGGGGCCGTCCGCTGGCGCCCGGACCCGGAGCTGGATCTCGCCCTCGGGCTGGTCGTCCAGCACCGCTTTGAGATGGCGCCGCTGCCTGTGCCCTACGTGAAGGCCATCTGGCGTCCCGATCCGTCCGCCGAGTTCGAACTCCGCGTGACCGGCCTTCAGAACGGCTTGTTCGTCCGTTGGTTCCTCACGGAGGACCGGGCCTCCCTGTTCGATTTCACCATGGCCTACGAGACCCTCATGTTCCGTCTGGCCGACGGCTCCTACGGCGGGCGGGCCGTCGCCGTGGGGGAAGTCCCGGTGCGGATCGGCCTGACCCAGTTCTTCGAATCCTCGGGCACCTGGTTCGTCCGCGGTTCCGCCGAATGGGTGGCCTTCGCCCGCCATTCTTTCCGACACGACGGCGAGACGATGGGTGCCTTCCAGCCTGGCGCCAGCTGGGGGTTGGCCTTCCGCGTCGGCGCCCGCTTCTGAAGCCCGTGCGCCTCGCCTTCCTCCTCGGTGTCGCCGGTGTCGCCGGCCTGCTCGCCTCGCCGACCGAGACCGCCAAGCGTTCCCGCGCCGACCTCG
>CAIRWP010000005.1 GCA_903882335.1 uncultured Opitutia bacterium
CACCGACGCGCCGCCGCTGACCGAGACGCGCCTGCTCCTCCGCCCGACCTGGTCCGTCCCCGCCGACCGCCCGAAAATCCGCGATGCGGCCAAGCAGCGGCTCGCGACCGAGCGCGGTTACACCGAGACCTCCGGCGGCGACTACACCGCGGTCCGCAGCGCGCCGACCCCGTCCAACAAGACCGCGTGGACCCACGCTACCCCCGGCGACGCCGGCGGGAAGAAGCCCGGGGCCGCGACGAACGACAAAGGCAAGCCGACCACCGGCAAGCCGGGCGCGACGCCCACCCCGACCCGCGGCAACGCGACCAAGCCCGGCGCGGCTCCGACGAACGGCAAACCCGGCGCCGCGCCGGCGCCCGCCCGCCCGGCGCCCAAGCCTGTCATCCAATGAACCGCGTCCCGCTCCGCCGCGGCTTCACGCTGCTCGAGACCCTGATCTCGCTGGCCTTGCTCGCGGTGCTGATGCTCACGATCAACACGTTCCTGTTCTCGATGACCGAGCTCTGGGGCGGCAAGCGCGACCAGCGGCTCTTCGACCAGCACGTCCGCGCGGCGACCCGGCTCGTGCGCGACACGCTCGAACAGGCCACGGTCGCGCCCGGGGCCGCGGGCGTCGCTATCAAGGAAGTGCCGGACGGCTTCGGCGGCGACGAGCCGCGGCTGACCTTCCTGCTGCCCGACGCGGCCCGCCTGGCCGACTGGCCCGAACTCCCGCTGCCCGATGTAGACTTCTCCCTGTACGTCGACCCCGACAAGGGTCTCGCGCTGCAATGGCAATCGCGGCTGGAGATCAACCGCGAGCAGACCGACCTCCACGCGACGGTCCTCTCGCCGTTCGTCAAGTCCCTCGCGTACGAATACTACGACGCCGACCTCAAGACCTGGAAGGTCGAGGAGGAACCCGTGCGGGAGCCCGCCGGCACGGCGTGGCGGAAACCCGCCCGGCTCCACCTGCGCTTCGAGCGCGGCACCCTCAAGCAGGTGGTCATCCTCGACCTCCCCATCCGGCGCCCCGGCGCCTCCCGCCCATGAGCCGCCCCACCCGCCGCCGCGGCTCCGTCATCATCGTGGTCCTGGTGCTCATCGCGCTGGCCTCGCTGCTGCTCGGACGCTTCATGGAGGACAACACGCTCGAGCTGGCCATGACCACGCGCGACGCCGACCGACGCCGCCTCCGGGCCGACGCACAGTCGGAGCTCGAGCTCGCCCTGGCGGTCATCGCCGAGGTCCGCTCGATCGACCTGAACAAGGTCCACCACCCGACGCAGGGCTTCGACGATCCCCACGCCTACGCGGGCTTCCCGCCGCGCGAGGGCCTCGAGGTGACGTTCGAGTTCGAGGACGAGAGCCGCAAGCTGCCGCTGCCCAACCTCGACAAGAACACCCTGATCAAGCTGCTCTACGCCCTGGGGCTCGAGCAGAAGGACGCCGAACGGGTCTCGGACGCGCTCGTCGGCTGGACGAGCAAGCGCTACGAGCCGCTCGAGGAGGAGGCGACGGACGCCGCCTACGAGCGCCGCGCCCTGGCCCACCGCCCCGCGCGCCGCGCCCTGCGTTCCTTCTCCGAGCTGCGGGCCATCGGCGTAGCCAACGAGTTTTTCTTCGACGAGCGGGGCCACCCGACGCCTCTCTACGACGCCTTCACCTCGATGGTCAGCCTCTACGCCTACGGGGACACCAACATCAACACGGCCGAGGACGGGCTCCTCCTCGCGCTCGGGCTGGACGAGCAACAGATCGCGCTCATCCGCGACAAGCAAAACGTGATGAAGAAGCGGGTCAGCGGGACCCCGCCCTACTTCCGCGTCACCCAGGAGGTCCGCACCTTGGTCGGCGGCGGCGCCCCGCTCCAGGCCTTCGACGACGAATCCCACCTGATGTGGGTCCGGGCGACCGTGAAGCAAGGCCTCGCGCGATGCCGGGTCAGCGCCCTGGTGCAGTTCCGCGACGACGGATCGTTCCCGGCGGCGACCCCCAACCCGGACGACGACCCGACCGTCGCCACGGGCGCGGGCGCGACCAAGGCCCTCCCCACCTTCCGGAC
>CAIRWP010000006.1 GCA_903882335.1 uncultured Opitutia bacterium
ATGATAACCTCGTGCTCGTCCATCCCAAGGGCCGTCACGAGTTAGAACACATCCGCATCTTCCGCGAGATGGCCACCACCGCACTCAAGGCCGGCTTCGGCCGCTAGCCCGCGTGGCCGTGAGGAGGGCCTGGAGTTCCTGAACGATCTCGGGGCGCTGGGTCGCCAGGTTCGTGGTCTCGCCCGGGTCTTGGGAAAGGTCGTAGAGCTGCGGGCCGGTTTCCCGCGAGGGGCCCGGCGGCACGATATCCTTCAGTTCGCCGCGGTCGTAGCGATTGCCGCCGGAGCCGGCGTGCGTGATCAGCTTCCATGATCCTTTCCGGATGGTCAACGTGGCCGCGCCTCCGGCGGCCTGCGTCAACAGGAAGGGTCGTCCGGCTTGCGGACGGCCTTCGAGTGTGGGCAGGAAACTGATGCTGTCTTCGGCTGCCGGCGCGGGGAGGGCTTGTCCGGTGATTTCCGCCACGGTGGCCATGACGTCGGTGAGGTTGATGGTCCGGTCGCTGATCATGCCCGGTTTGACGCGTCCGGGCCAGCGCACGATGAGCGGGACCCGATGACCGCCTTCCCAGGCGTCGCGCTTCAGTCCGCGCCATGGGCGGGCGCCGTCGTGCCCGTGGTCGGCGCGCATGCGCAGGGCGCTCGTGGTTTCAGGTCCGTTGTCGCTCGAGATGATGACCAAGGTGTCCTCGGCCAGGCCGTGCTTCTCCAGGTCGGCGAGCAGCAGGCCGACCTGCGCATCGAACTCCGCGATGAAGTCGCCGTGCGGCCCGGCCGAGCTCTTGCCGCGGTATTGCTCGCTCGCAAACGAAGGCAGGTGCACCGCCTGCGTGGCGTGGTAGAGGAAGAACGGCCGACGCGGTTCCGCCCGGGCTTGGCGGGCGAGGAAATCGCGGCTGCGCCGGAGGAACTGCTCGTCGATTTCCGGCAGCTTGAAGTCGGGCGCGACGATGCCGGGCCGGCAATCGTTGGCGTAAGGGTGGCGCGGGAGCGTGGCGCGATCCAGCGGCCCCGTGGGCGGAGTCGGGATGCGGTCGCCGTCGATGTAAGCGTAGAGCCAGTCGGTGCCCGGGCAGCAGGCCGTGCCGAAGAAGCTTTCGAATCCGTGATCGAGCGGGCCGCCTTCGATCCGGCGCGCGTAGTCGATGCGCCGGGCGTCTTCGGGCCGGCCAGCCTGGAGCGGCGCGCCGGCGGCGTCACGGAAGGTCAGGCCGAGGTGCCATTTGCCCACGGCGGCCGTGGCATAACCTTGGGCCTTGAGCATCGCGGGCAGGGTCAGTCGGTCCGACCCGATCAAGGACGGTCCGCCCGTGCCGGTGAAGACGACGCCGCCCCGCGGAATCCGGAAGGGCATCTGGCCGGTCAGGAGGCCGTAGCGCGACGGCGTGCACACGGTCGCGGGACTGTGCGCATCGGTGAAGCGGACGCCCTCGCGGGCCAGCCGATCGAGGTTCGGCGTCGGCACCTTCGCCTGGTCGTTGTAGCAACGGACGTCGCCGTAGCCGAGGTCGTCGGCGAGGATCAGCAGGATGTTCGGCGTGCGCGCCGAAGCGACGCCGCCGAGCAGCAGCACTCCCAGCCACGTGAGCCGGATTATCTGGCTGAGGGAGGCCGACGGCAGGACGGGGGCGGACGTCATGCCAGCAGATTAGGGGAGCGTCCCCTTCAAGGGAAGAGCGTAAGCAAGCCGGACCACCCGCCCACAAAAAGGCCCGCCAGACGGATCTGGCGGGCCTGAGGGCCGGGATGGTAGGCGGCTTACTTCTTGGCGAGGTCGAAGCGGTCGAGCTCCATGACCTTGGTCCACGCGGCGACGAAGTCCGTGAGGAACTTCTCCTTGGCGTCGGCGCTCGCGTAGACTTCCGCGAGGGCGCGGAGCTGCGAGTTGGAGCCGAAGACGAGGTCGACGGAGGTCGCGGTCCACTTCACCTGGCCGGTCTTGCTGTCGCGGCCTTCGAAGAAGTGCTC
>CAIRWP010000007.1 GCA_903882335.1 uncultured Opitutia bacterium
CCGCCATGAAACGGGCGGCGGCGAGGTGCGTCGGATCCGTCGCGAAGTAGCAGACGCCGCTGAAGATCGAGTAGAAGAGGATACTGAAGGACATCGCCTTGACGCGCCCGATGCGGTCGCCGAGCCAGCCGAAGGCCGCGCCACCGAGCGCGGCGCCGACGAGGAAGGCCGAAGTGATGATGCCCATCCAGCCGCCGACCCAGCCGTTGATCGCCTTGGCGCCGAGCGCGGCGATGTCGGCGGGGACCATGCTCTTGAGCGCCGGACCCGCGAGCGTCGGGAAGAGCGCCTGCTCATAGCCGTCCATCATCCAACCCAGGAAACCGGCGAGCAGCGTCATCTGCATGCCCTTCGTGATCGCATCACGGGTGTCTTTGGCGTCGTGCATGGGGTTCATGTCATCAGAAGGAGTTATTCCGCGGCTTCAAGGGGCGATTTGGGACTAAGCGACGGCCTCGCCGATCAGCAGCCGACGGAACGACTGGGCGGCGGGGGAAAGTTCCTGGCCACGACGTTGCAGCAAGGCCACCGAACGTCGGACGGGGGCGCCGCCCAGCCGGACCACCGCGCAACCCGGCACGGAGCCGCGGGCCGCGAGTTCGGGCAGCAGCGCGATACCGAGGTCCGCCGCCACGAGCGAACGGATCGTCTCGAGTTCGCCGCTCTCGCAGGCCGTCCGCGGCTCGAAACCGGCCGCGCGGCAGGCCGCCTGGGCGACATCGCGCGCCCGGCCCTTGTAAAAGACGAACGCTTCCTTCGCCAGATCGGACAACTTGGGCAGACGTCGACGCGCCAGCGCATGCTTCTTAGGCACCAGGAGCACGAAAGATTCATCCAGCAGCGGGGTCACCTGGAAGGCGTCGCCAGACGCCGGCAGCTGGACCACGCCGAGTTCGATCCTGCCCGCTTCCACCCATTGCGCCACGGCCTCCGACGTGCCCTCGAGCAAGGCGAGTTCGACCTGCGGGTGCTTGCGGCGGAAGGCCGCGACGGCGGCGGGCAGAAGGCACGCGCTCACGGAAGGAATCGCTCCCACGGCCAAGCGGCCACCCTTCAGGGCGACTTGATCGCTGACCGCCCGACGCGTCGCCAAGGCCTGCGCCAACAGGGCCTCCGCATGAATCCGCAGGGTCTCCCCTGCCGGGGTCAGGGTCGTCTCGCGCCGGCCGCGATTGAACAGCCGGGCGCCCAGCTCCGCTTCGAGCTTACGCATCTGCTCGCTCAAGGCGGCCTGCGCCAGGTTCAGCTTGGCCGCGGCGCGCGTGAAGCTACGCTGCCGCGCGGCTTCGAGGAAGTATTCCAGCTGATAGAGGTCCATCGTTTATTCCGTCGATACTCGCTGGAAACTAATGTTTTTCAAGCACCATGAAAAATGGTAAGGTGTGCTCCTGATGAAGCCGTTGATCGACCGCCCCGAGGACCTGCTGCCGACGACCCCTTGGTCGGCGACGAAGTGGGCCTGGACCGCCGAGGAGGCCCTCGTCGACCACCGCACCAAGGCCCGCCTCTGCTCGGCCGTGCTGCTGCCCTTCCGCGACGGCCAGCCCGACTGGGCGAGTTTCGTGTCCGAGATCCGCTGGCAGAAGGCCGCCGCCGACCACTACGGCGTCGAGCTGGTGCCGGTGCTCAACGCCGATACCGGCTACATCTTCGACCTCGATGACCGGATGTACGCCGAGGTGCTGCGCCAGTTCCGCGCGGCCTTCCCGGACCTGCGCTTCATCGCCGGCATCACCGCCCGTGGCGCGCAGGACGACACCACCTTCAAGCCCGAGCGCTACCGCGGGCTGCTGGACCTCGTCCAGGCCCACGACAACTGCGAGGTGATGATCATGACTTCGAAGTGGCTCAACACGCTCGACCCTGAGCGTCGCCGCGACGGTTACTACCAGATCGCCGAGTGGCTCATCCGCCCCGGCATCGTGCACGCGCTCGAACCCGCGTTCGTCCCGTGGGCCACGCCCTACGAGCCTTGGCTGCTTCACCAACTAGCCATCCACCCGAAGTTTGTGGGCGGCAAGGTCAGCACGCTGGATGAACCGCACTTCCTCTACTGGGCGGCGATGTGCAAGGACCTGAAGCTCGATTTCGCCCCGCACAGCGGCGACGACTACGGCATCGCCACGGCCATCAAAACCGGCCTGCCCTTGCTCATCGGAGCCGCCAGCAGCGCCGCCCCGCAGATCTGCGCCGCGAAGGACATGTGGCTCAATGACGGCGCGCCGGGGAAGAAGTTCCCCACGGGCACGGGCCGCTTCGATACCCGCGTCTATAAGCTCTTCGAGGCCTTCCAGTCGCTCGAGGACCAGGTCTTCCGCCTCGACGCCAAAGGCAGCGCAGCGTCCTACAAGCACAGCACCGCCCACCTACTCCACCAGCTGGGTGTCATCGCGTCGCCCGAACCGCATCCCGCCTGCAAGGACGTCCGTGGACCGGACGAAGCCGCCCGCATGACCGAAGCCATGGTGCGCACGCGCCGCCTCTCGGAACGCCTCAACATCCCCCGCTGAACCTTACCATGACCACTCCCTTCAAACTCACCCGCGTCGCCTCGCTCAAGAGCGTCGCTGATTTCCGTGCCCACTGCGCCGGACTCGGCG
>CAIRWP010000008.1 GCA_903882335.1 uncultured Opitutia bacterium
AAGGCAAGATCTACCGCGTCACGCCGCGCCGCAACGACGCCGTGAACGACACCTGGATGGCCGACTCCGGCCGCGAGCTCTTCAAGGCCGTCGAGGCCCCGAACCGCGTCACCGCCGCGACCGTCAAGAACGCCCCGGCCACGCTGGAAGCCGGTCTCGTCACCGCGCAGGCCGCCCTCGCCGCCGGCCCGCTCGCGATCGTCGGCTCCGCCCACATGTCCGTCGAGGAACAGCGCCTCCTGGCGCGCCTCGCCCGGGCGCAGAACGCCGTCGTGTACGTCCCCGCGCACGTCGGCAAGGGCGACGGCCTCCTCGTCTCCGAGGACCGCACCCCGAACTTCCGCGGCGCGCTCGTCACCGGTCTCACCGACCGCGCGCCCGTCGCCGACCTCAAGGCCCTCGCGGCCGACATCGACGCCGGCAAGGTGAAGTCCGTGCTCCTCGTGCGTGAGGACGCCGTGATGCTCGGCCTGCCCGCGTCGACGCTCGCCAAGGTCCGCAGCGTCGCCCTCGCTACGCACCACAGCGTGACCACCGCCGCCGCCGAGGTCGTGCTCCCCGCGCTGACCGTCTTCGAACGCAGCGGCACCTTCATCAACTGCCAGTTCCGCCTGCAGGCCTTCGCGCAGGCCGTGCCCGGCCCGGCCGGCACGCTGCCCGACAACCTCCTGCTCGCGCGCCTCGCCGGCGTCGACGCCAAGAACGTCTGGGCCGAACTCGCCGCCGCCGTGCCCGCGCTCGCCGGCCTCGACGGCGCGAAGCTCCCCGCCGAAGGCGTCGCGCTCGACGGCGCCGCCTGGTCGCACCACCCGTTCCCCGAGGGCAAACTGCTGAAGTTCGCCCCGGTCGCCACCGCCTAACCCCCGCCGCCGACCATGGAAGCCTTGCTGCGCGACCTCCTGCTGAACACCGCCTGGCAGTTCACGGCCGCCCGCGGCCTGATCCTCATCCTCATCGTGATGACGATCGCCGGCTACTCCGTGCTCCTCGAGCGCAAGGCCTCGGCCTGGATCCAGGGGCGCATCGGCCCCAACCGCACCAACCACCCGCTCATCGCGTGGATCCCCGGCCTCGGGAACTTCCTGATGAAAGGCGGCTTCATCCAGCCCGCGGCCGACGGCCTCAAGTTCCTCTTCAAAGAAGACGCCCTCCCCGGGCACGTCCGCAAGACCTACTACGTCCTGGCCCCGATCGTGGCGCTCGCGCCCGCGCTCATCGTGCTGATCATGCTGCCCTTCGGCACCTACACCTTCGAAGGAAAGCGCTACGCCATCTCGCTCACGCAGGACGCCGACGTCGGGGTACTCTTCATGTTCGCGGTGAGCTCGCTCGGCGTTTACGGCATCGCGCTCGCCGGCTGGTCGGCCAACTCCAAGTTCCCCTTCCTCGGCGCCGTGCGCGGCTCCGCGCAGCTCATCTCGTACGAGCTCGCGATGGGCCTCTCCGTCCTGACCGTCTTCCTCGCCACCTCCGGCCCCGGTCAGGACCACGGCCTCAGCCTCGTCGCGATCGTCGATGCGCAGGCCGGCGCGTGGAACATCCTGTACCACCCTGTCGCCGCGCTGGTCTTCCTCATCAGCATCTTCGCCGAGACCAACCGCCACCCGTTCGACATGCCGGAGTCCGAGACCGACCTCGTCGGCGGCTTCCACACCGAGTACGGCGCGTTCAAGTTCGGCCTCTTCTTCGTCGCCGAGTACGGCCACATGGTGATCGGCTCCTCGCTGTTCATCCTCATGTTCCTCGGCGGCTGGCACGTCCTGCCGTGGGTGCCCACCGTCGGCTCCGGGGCGGTCGCCTCGCTGCTCGGCGTCGCGGCCTTCTTCGCGAAGCTCTGCTTCTTCCTCTTCTTCTTCGTCTGGGTGCGCTGGACCATCCCGCGCTTCCGCTACGACCAGGTCATGCGCATCGGTTGGCGCGTGCTCCTGCCGGTCGCGATCCTCAACCTCCTCGTTTATTTCCTCTACTACGCCCTCACCGGCGCCCGCTAAGCCCATGGCCATCAAAGTCGTCGAACGCCGCCCCCTGACCCTCGCCGAGCGGAGCTACCTCCCGCAGATCCTCGCCGGCCTCAAGGTCACGTGGGATAACATGGTGCGTCCGCCCGTGACGCTCCAGTACCCCGAGGAGCGCCCGGCCATCCCGCAGAATTACCGCGGCGTGCCGACGCTCGTGATGGACCCGAACGGCCGCGAGAAGTGCGTCTCCTGCCAGCTCTGCGAATTCGTCTGCCCGCCCAAGGCCATCCGCATCACCCCCGGGGAGATCGCGCCCGACGCGACCAACACGCACGTCGAGAAGGCCCCGCAGGAGTTCGAGATCAACATGCTACGCTGCATCTACTGCGGCCTCTGCCAGGAAGTCTGCCCCGAGGAGGCGATCTGGCTGCAGAGCCAGTACTCGATGACCGGCACCAACCGCGAGATGATGGTCAACAACAAGGCCAAGCTTTACGAACTCGGCGGCACGCTGCCCGACGGCCATCATAAGTGGGATAAGAAGAAGCAGGAAGCCGAGCGGCAGGCCCACGAGGGGCACTGAGGGACAAGCCAGCGAGTTGATCCGTTGATTGGTTGGCCAGTTGGCCAGAGATAGTGGAACACCGCCATGCTAGCGGCATCTCTGCAGTTTTGCTTATGCCTCACAGCTCGACCTATCCGCCGTCTCCGCCTGGCCAACCGGCCAACGGGTCAACCGTTCAACTAAACCGCGGCGCTTACTTCGCGGTCGGATAATCCGTGTACCCTTTGGCGCCGGAGGCGTAGAAGGTGGCTTCGTCCGGCGGGTTGAGCGCGAGGTTCTCGCGGAGGCGACGCGGGAGGTCGGGGTTGGCGAGGAACGGCACGCCGTAGGCGATGCCATCGGCCCAGCCCTCGGCGATGGCCTGCTCGGCCTGCGCGCGATCGAAGCCGCCGGCGGTGATGAGCACGCCCTTGAAGTCGGCGCGAAGTTCCTTGGGTCCGACGCCATCCTTGGCGCCATGCGCGACATCCTGGGCCGTGACGCGGGTCACGTGGGCGTAAGCCAGCTCGAGTTTGGACAGCTCGTGCAGGACGTAACCGAAGGTCTCGCGCGGGTGGGCGTCGGCCATGTCGTTGAAGACGCCGCCGGGGGACAGGCGGATGCCCACGCGGTCGGATCCCCAGACCGAGACGACCGCGGAGGCGACCTCGAGCGTCAGGCGGGCGCGGTTGGCCACGGAGCCACCGTAACCATCCGTCCGATGATTGGTCCCGCTGCGCAGGAACTGGTCGAGCAGGTAACCATTCGCGTTGTGGATCTCCACGCCGTCGAAGCCGGCCTCCTTGGCCAGGCGGGCGCCGCGGACGTACTCGGCGACGATGCCGGGGATCTCCTCGATGGGCAGGGCGCGGGGCGTCACGTAGTCGGCCATCTCCTTACCCGTCCAGACCTGGCCCTTCGGCTTGATCGCGGACGGCGCGACGGGCAGCTCGCCGTTGGGCTGGAAGGAGGGATGCGAGATGCGGCCCACGTGCCAGAGCTGCAGGAAGATGCGGCCACCCTGGGCGTGGACGGCGGACGTGACCTTCTTCCAGCCGGCGACCTGCTCGGCGGTGTAGATGCCCGGGGTGTTCGGGTAACCATGACCGCGGGGCGAGACCGTGGTCGCCTCGGCGATGATCAGGCCGGCCCCGGCGCGCTGGGCGTAGTACTCGGCCATCAGGTCCGTCGGCACATTGGCGCCCTCGGCGCGGCAACGGGTCAGGGGAGCCATCAGGACGCGGTTCGGCAGGGTCAGGGCACCGACCTGGAGGGGAGAAAAGAGGGAGGACATCAGCGAAAGATAGAGGGCTGGAGGAAAGGAGGACAGGAGGAAAGGAGGAGGGGGAGGACTCGAGGGCACGAGGGCACGAGGACCGGAGGGCACGAGGAGGCAAAGAAGGGAGGACTCGAGGGCCAGAGGACCGGAGGACGGGAGGAGGGAAAGAGACACTGAGGGTAAGGGTAAGGGGGAGGGTCAGGGTCAGGGGAAGGAGAGGCAGGAGATAGTTGACCGGTTGATCAGTTGGCCGGTTGGCAAGGACGAGACAGGGGAGGCGGAGAGGCAATGAGGGTGAGGGGAAGGGTGTGGGAG
>CAIRWP010000009.1 GCA_903882335.1 uncultured Opitutia bacterium
CGCTCTGGGGTTCCGGCGCCGGCGACAACGACGGCCCCGAACCGGGCGTGACGAAGAAGGGCAAGAAGAAGGCCGCGAAGTAAGCCGGCCTATCGCTTCAGGTGCTTATCCAGGAATCCCTGGATGAGCGCATGCGATTCCATGGCATCGAACTCTTTGCCACCGTGCCCGGCGCCGGTTACCAGCTTCAAGGTTGATTCGACGCCGGCGGCTTTGAGCGCCGCATGCAGGCGTTCGCTCTGGTCGACCGGGACGGACGTGTCCGCGGTGCCATGCATGATCAGGAACGGGACATCATCCTTGGTCACCTGATGCAAGGCGCTGACGGCCTTCGCCTTCTCCGGCTGGTCCATGACGACACCCCCGAGCAGCAAAGCGCCGTTGGCCTTGGCGAGCTCCGCGCGGGTGCGCTTTTCCGAAAGCACATTGGGCGGCATCGTCAGGAGGTCCGTCGGGCCATACCAATCCACCACGGCCTTCACCTTATCTCCCGGAGGCAAGGTGAGCGTACCCCATAATGCGACCACGTGCCCACCGGAAGAGCCACCCATCGCGGCGGAACGCTCGGCGTCGAAGCCGTATTTTCCGGACTCTTTGCGCAACCAGCGGAGCGCCGCGACCGGATCCTCGATCTGGGCCGGCCACGGATGGTCAGGCAGCAAGCGAAAATCCAGGCTCGCGACGGCATACCCCTTGGTCGCCAACCATGCCGCGGGACAATTCGCCTTGGATCCCTTGCTCCAACCTCCGCCATGCACCCAGATGACCAATGGCATGGGCGCAGAGGGCTTGGCCGACGGACGATAGAGATCCAACTTGAGGCTGACCCCCTTGGCCTGAGCATATTCAAGATCGCGCAAGACCTCGACCCCCTCCGGCACCTTGGTGGCAGCACCATAGGCCGAAACCGCGAGCAGACCGACGGCGAGCAAGGCCCTCATTTCTTCTTGGCCTTGGCTTTGCCAGCGGGGCTTTTCTTGATGAGTTGGACCTCGACGTCGTTCTTGAGATCGTTGCCCGGGGTACTACGGCCGCGTGCGATGGTCTTCTCAAGTTCGGCCTTCATGGCCGCGACCCGCTCAGGGAATTCGGCCTGGAGATTCTTCCGTTCGCCGGGGTCTTTGGAAAGGTCATACAGTTGCACCGGAGGCAGCCCTGCCTCTTCCGGGCCCGGTTTCGGCGAACTCCATCCGCCGGATCCGGCGCTGAGGCAAAGTTTCCACTGGCCGTCTCGGATCGCGAAGCTGCCGTTGATCGACTGGCTGACGATGCTCTGGCGGACCTCGGGCTTGTCGCCACGCAGGACCGGCAGGAAACTCACGCTATCCTCGGCCATCGTAGCCGGAACGCTCGCACCGGTGATCTCGGCGAACGTGGCCAAGAAATCGATTTGGCCGACAAGGGCACTGCTCACACCGGGCTTCACCTGGGCGGGCCAGCGCACGAGGAACGGGACGCGATGACCGCCTTCATATAGGTCGGCCTTGTTGCCGCGGTAGATGTAGCTCGGCTCATGGCCGGCCTTCTGGAGCTCAGGGATATTGGCAGCCGTCGAGCAGCCATTGTCCGACGTGAAGACGATGAGCGTATTATCGGCCAGGCCCTGTTTCTCCAAAGACGCCAGCAGGCGGCCGACGTCATGGTCGACCTGCTTCACGAAGTCGGCGTAAGGGCTGATGCCGCTGGAACCTTGGAACTCCTTGGTCGGCACGATCGGCGTATGCGGGGCGTTCAGCGGCACATAGGC
>CAIRWP010000010.1 GCA_903882335.1 uncultured Opitutia bacterium
GAGCGTCGCCGTCGACGGCGGCGCGGCCTCGGGCAAATCCACCACGAGCCGGGAGGTGGCCGCCCGGCTCGGGTTGCTCCACGTCGACACCGGCGCGCACTACCGGTCGCTCACCGCGGCCTTGCTGGCGACCGGCGCCACCGCGGACCAGCCGGAGTCCGTGGAGCGCGGGTTGCGCGACCTGGGCCTCGGCTCCCGGGTGGTCGGGTCCAGCTCCCGCCTGACGCTCGACGGACGGCTCCCCGACGACGAGGCACTACGGACGCCCGGGGTCAACGCGGCCGTATCCCTCTTCGCCGCCCTCCCCGCTGTCCGCAGCGCCTTGCTGCACTACCAACGGTCGCAGGTCGCGCTCGCGCGCGACCAAGGCTTCGCGGGCGTGATCATGGAAGGTCGCGACATCGGTTCGGTCGTCCTCCCCGACGCCGAGGTCCGCGTCTTTCTCGAGGCCGACGCCGAGGCCCGCTCGCGCCGGCGAGCCGCGGAAGGCCAGGCCGACGCGGTCGATGCCCGCGACCGCCTCGATTCCTCCCGCAAGACCGCCCCGCTGATGTGCGCACCAGGGGCGCACCGGATTGACAACACCCACCAGCCCCTCGCGGCGGTGGTCGCGGAGATCGTCGCCTTGGTCGGCGCGGCCCGCCGATGATCCTCGCCTCGAAGAACCTGATCTACAAGGCCGTCTACCACGGCGCGCGCTCGCTCATCGAGGTTTTCGCGGCCCTTGAGGTCGAAGGTTGGGAGACGATCCCCGAGGGCGCCTGCCTGTTCGCGAGCAACCACCAGAGCATGGTGGATCCGCCGCTCATCGGCTCCTGCCTCCCGCGCGAAATCTCCTTCGTCGCCCGCCGTACGCTGTTCGACAACCCGGCCTTCGGCTTCGTCATCCGCGCCTGCAACTCGATTCCGCTGGACCGGGGGCAGGCCGATGTCGGGGCGATCCGTTCCGCGCTGGCCGCGCTCGCCGCCGGCCGCGGCCTACTGATTTTCCCCGAGGGGACGCGCAGCGCCGACGGCGTCATCGCCGAGGCCAAGGCGGGCGCCGGACTGCTCGCCTGCCGCTCGGGCGCGCCCGTCGTCCCAATCCACATCCGCGGCGCGCGCGACGTCCTGCCGCGCGGCGCGCTCTTCCCCGCGGGGACGGCCCGCATCCGCGTACGCTTCGGCCGGCCGCTCCACCCGTGCGACTATGATCCGGGACGCGAGCATCCGGAACGCTTCATGGAAGCCTCCCGGCGCATCCTGGCGGCCATCAAGGCCCTGCCGGACAACGACGACCCCGCGCTCTGATCAGGAGATCCGCTGCGGCATCACGACGCAGAGGAAGTCTTCCTTGAGGCCGCGGATGACGCCCGGGGACATGTCGTCCTTGAACTCGAAATCGATCTCGTCCTCGGTGACGTTGCGGAGCGGCTCGATGACGTACTGAGGGTTGAAAGCGATGTTCACCTCGGGCCCGTCGTACTTCACGGCGATCGGCTCGTGGGCCTCGCCGGACTCGGACTTGGCGGAGATCTCGAGGTTCTGGCTCTTCTTCGAGACGGTCATACGGATGGTGTTGTTGCGGTCGTCCGTCATGAGGGCCGCGCGCTGCACGCTCTCCAGGAGCTTCTCGCGCTCGAGGCGGACCTTGGAGCCGGCTTCCTTGGGGATGACCTGGCGGTAGTTCGGGTAGTTGCCCTCGACGACCTTGGACACCAGCTGGATGCGGTCCACGAGGCCTTCGTCGTTGGTGGGGATATCGATTGTGAAGCCGACCTGACGCTCGTTGTTGGAGACGTGGACCTTGCCGCCGGACTTCAGCAGGCGCGAAAGCTCGGTGATGGTCCGGGCGGGCAGGATCAGGGCCAGGGTCTTTTCGGATCCTTCCAGCTTCTGCTCGCACTTGGCGAGACGTCGACCATCCGTGGCGACCAGCGTCAGTTTGCCCGCCGAGAATTCGAAGAACACGCCGTTGAGGATGTAGCGGTTCTCGTCCGTCGACTGCGCGTAGCTGACCTTGCGGAGCATCGAACCGAGGTTGTCCTGGTCGATCGCGATGGTCGGCTGGCCGGCGAAATTGGAAATCGGTGGGAACTGATCAGCGGGCAGGCCGGCAATCTGGAAGACTGAGCTGCCGGAGGTGATCTTCACGCGGTCCTTGCCGGTGAGTTCGACGATCGTCTCGGCGCTCGACAAGGCGCGGATGATGGGGACCAATTTCTTCACCGGCAGGGTGATCCGGCCTGGCGAGGAGACCGCGGCCTTGATCCGGCAGCAGATACCGAGGTCGAGGTTGGTGGTGGTCAGGGTGACGGTATCGCCTTCGGCTTCGATGAGCACATTCTGCAGAATCGGCATCGTTGCCCGGTTGCCGACGACGTTGGTGACGCTCGAGAGTCCGTTGAAAAAGTGATTCCGGTTGACCTTGAACTTCATGATGGGGTCAGAATTGAGCAACCGAGGGGTGAGTGGCAACCCTGCAATGCCCACACCGGCCAACCCCTGTATCTAAGTAACCTTCATATATAAATACCCGTAGTAATAGTAAGGGGCGGAATCCCGTACATAGGTCGCTAACTCCTTGAAGGTCGAGGGTATGGGGGCGACCCATGGCTGTGCTTAGAGCGTGAACAAAGCCCGCGTTGTTCACACCAGGCTCCACGCACGGGTGGTGCACGGCTTGTTCACACTCCGGGCACGTTGTCATCGTCGTCTTCCGGCGCAGGGTCGATCTCGCTCTTTTTGAGCAGGAACATGTGCCGGAAGACGCTCCAGATGATGTAGCCTAGGAAGATTGCCGGGAAGGAATAGGCTGGGTATTTGACGATGACCGCTCCCGCGATGATGATCAGGATGAAGACCCGCGTCTTGGCCCGGGCGGTCCAGTCGAGCTTCTTGAAACTAGGGAATCGCACGTTGCTGATCATCAGGTAGGAGATGATCAACATCAGGGGTAGCAGGCTCCACGACCAAGCTTGCACGGCCTGTTCGAAGGGGTCCGCGTGGTCCCCGTTCCGCATGACTTTGCTCAACACCAGCACGAGCGACGCCATCAAACCTGCCGCCGCCGGCGACGGCAAGCCCACGAAATCGCCCCCGGCGGCGCGCTTTTCATTTCCCGGTACCAGCGGGTTCGTGAGCACGTTGAAGCGGGCTAGCCGGACGCCGACGCAGAGC
>CAIRWP010000011.1 GCA_903882335.1 uncultured Opitutia bacterium
CGGGGTGCGTTCCCCGCTGTTCATCCGTTGGCCCGGCAAGATCGCCGCCGGCTCGCAGGTGAAGCCGATCGCGGGCGCCATCGACCTCAGCCCGACCCTCCACAGCCTCGCCGGCGTGAAGCGCGTCGGCGACCGGCCGCTCGATGGACGCGACCTCTCGGCGCTGCTGCTCAAGAGGGTCGACGCCGACTGGGCTCCGCGCCGGCTTTTCCAGACCTGGGGCGGACAGGTCAGCGTGCGTACCGAGACGCATCGGCTGGATGCGAAGGGCAACCTCTTTGACCTCACCCAGGACCCCGGACAGACCGAGCCACTGCAGGCCCGCCTGCCGGACTTAGCCCAGCAGCTGAACGCTGCGGTCACCGCCTGGCGCCAGGAGATGAACCTCGGCGCCGGCAATAAAGGCAAGGGGGCCGGAGCTGGCGGGGTCGACCCGCGCCCCTTGGGGATCGGGTACCGGGAATTCCCGATCACGATGCTCCCCGCCCGCGACGGGGCGCCCACGGGCGAGATGCGTCGTAGCGCCCAAGCGCCCAACTCCTCCTATTTCGTGAATTGGCGTAAGCCCACCGACGCAGCGGTCTGGAACGTTGAGGTGATGACGGCGGGCGCCTATGTCGTGACGCTCGATTACACCTGCCCCGCGGCCGATATCGGCTCGACGCTCGAACTCCGCGTCGGCGAGCGGGTGCTGCGCGGTAAGGTCACCGAGGCCTGGGACCCCGCCCTGCTCACCGACCAAGACGTCGTCCCGCGGACGACCCATGGCGAATCGCTAATGAAGCCGTTTCGGACGATGACGCTGGGCGAGATCGTGCTCGAACCTGGCCGCGCTACGCTGAAGCTCAGCGCCCCCGAGATCCCCGGGCAGAGCGTGATGGACCTGCGCCGCTTGACGATCACCCTGAAGTAGGCCGCCGCCCGACGGGCGCGGGCACAAAAAAGCCCCCGAGGTCGGGGGCTTTCGCAGGATGGGCGGTCGGCTTACTTGCCGCCGCAGCAACCGCCGGTCGAGGCCGGCTGATCCGAGGAGCAACAGCCGGAACCTTCCTTGCTGCAGCAACCGCAGGTGCCGAGGCATTCGCCGGAACCGCAGCAGGCCAGGCAGCAGAAACCCTTGCGGCCGACCCACGCGAGGTAGAGGCCGGCGAGGACCATGACGATCACGACCGGATTCCAGAGGTTCATGATCAGCACGTTCACGAAGAAGATGTTGAACAAGATCGCGCCGGAGAGGACGACGCCCCAGCCGCGGGTGCACTTCACGATGAGCAGGACGCCGGCGAGGATCTCCAGCCCCTTGATGACACTGAGGTAGCCGGAACCGGCCAGACCAGTGAAGAAGGCCTGGGTGAGCTTGCCGGCTTCCTCGCCATTCGGAGGGGTCGAGGCGGGCAGGACGGACTTCACAGCCGGCACGAAGTAAGCGACGCCGAAGAGGATGAAGGCCACGCCCAGCAGAAGGGCGACGATGCAGGGGAGTTTTTTCATAGCCCGAGTAGGCTAGCCCAAATGACCGCCGTTGGAAGGGCTAACTTCAGAGGGCCTTGTGGGCTCCGTCGCAGAGCGCACCCTTCTTGGAGTGTTTGCAGGCGCAGAAGTAGACCATGCCGGCGGCTTCGGCCTTGTAGGGGACCGGCGTGAAGGCGCTGCCCTTGTGGGCGCCGTCGCAGAACGGCTGGGTTTTGCTTTGGCCACAGGAGCACCAGTAGTAGGTCTTGCCGGCTTCGACGAGGACAGGGAGCGGGGATTTCTGCGGGATGTGAGGGGTGGGCATGAGTTAAAAGTGCAGGGATTACGGAGTGCAGATTACGGAGTACTGATGAAAAGAGCAACAATCAGGGATTGAGCAGCAGGTGAAAGAAAAAAGGTCAGGCGAGGTCGAAGAGCAGGGCTTCGACGGGACCGGCGGATTTGAACTCGAAGACGCCGGCGTCCTCGGAGCTGACGGCGTCGCCCGGCGCGAGCGCGACCTCGCCGATGCGGACGTCGCCTTCGATCAGCTGGAACCAGAGCCCGCGGCCGGCGGCGAGGGTGTGCGCGACGCGGGTGGCGGCCGCCGCCTTGACCCGGTAGACGGACGCATCCTGACTGATGTGAGCGGAGCCTTCGCGACCATCCTGGGAGACGATCAGGACCTTGGTGGCGTCGCGCTGCTCCGGCGCGGGCGTCCACTCGGCGTAACGCGGCTTGAGGCCGCCGCGATCCGGGAGGATCCAGACTTGCAGGAGGTGGAGCGGCTCGGTGGCCGAGGGATTGACTTCGCTATGCCGGACGCCGGTACCGGCGCTCATGACCTGGATCTGGCCGGGTCGGACCTGCGCCTGGTTGCCGAGGCTGTCGCGATGCTCGATCGCGCCCTTGAGCACGTAACTGAAGATCTCCATGTCGCGATGCGGGTGCATCGGGAAGCCAACCCCGGGCGCGACGATGTCCTGATTGATCACGCGCAACGAACGGAAGCCCATGTGGGCGGGGTCATGGTAGTCTGCGAAGCTGAAGGAATGCCAGGTGCGCAGCCAGCCGTGGTCGGCATGGCCGCGTTCGCGGGAGCGGCGGACGGTCAAGTTCACCCCAGCAGGATGGCCGCCCAAAGGCCATAAGTCGAATTATTGCCCCAAAAAGGCATCCCCAAACCGATGATTTTTGGTTGAACTCCGGCAGCGGATTGGTTCTGCTCAAACCTCGCGTCGGGCTGTGGCTCAATCTGGTAGAGCGCTGCTTTCGGGTAGCAGAGGCTGAGAGTTCAAATCTCTCCAGCCCGACCAATTTAAAAGACCCCGGGGTGATTTGTTCGCCCCGGGGTCCCTGATTTACCCTAAGACACGAAAGGAGAAACGGTTTGTCAGCCTCAACCTGATGGACGGTAATGCCCTACCCCCCATGCGCCTGCTCTTCCTGCTTTGCACCCTGATCGGCCTACAGGCCGCGAATCCGGACATCGATTTTGCAGGACCCGCCCCCGGCAAGGCGGAGTCCCGGGCGCAAGGCGACCTCTTCACACTCGAGAATGAGGTGCTCTCGGCCTCCTGGGAGCTCCGCCGGGGGCGGCTCCAACCGGCGAAGATCGCCGACAAAATCAGCGGCACCCAGGTCGACCAGCGCGGCGCCGAGCTCTTCCGCCTATCGACCACGCCGGTGGCGACGGGCGACGGCACCTACCAGGTGGAGATCAACCTGGAGGACACCCGCGTGGTCGTCCGCGCCGGTCCCAACGGAAAATCCATGCAGGAGATCGCCTCCTTCCCGCGCGCTGATTTCCCCGGCGACCCCAAACTGCTCCGCGTGGGCAAGATGAACCTCAAGGCCCAGGCTAAGGACCACTCCGGCGAGGCCGGCGCCGCGGGTGAAGGCCGGATCCTCGAGATCAACCCCGCCCCCGCGGGCAAGACGAGCTTCGGCTTCCGCAGCCCCGCCAATCGGGCCACTGTCAGCGAACTGCCCTGGGCCCAAGGTGTGCGCAGCCTCTCCGCCCGCATCGACCGCGGCACCGACTCCGCCCTATCGTGGTCGCCGGCCGTGGCCCTCGTCTGGGAAGACGGCAAGACCTTCTTGCTCGTCGGCGTCCGCGATAAGCGGGGGACGTTCAACGTGACCACTGCGGCGGGCGAACGGATGACCTCGCCGAAGTTCACGCCGTTCCCTGCGGGCGACCTGCCCGCTTCCGCGTTCAGCGTCGTGGGCGAAGTACGCCGACTGCCCCTGAAGGACGGTCAGGCCTTGGAGGCCGATCTCGCCTCGGACCGCGGCGTGAAGGCGCGCTGGCGGGCCGAATTGCGCGACGGTTCCCACTACTTCCGGCAGACGATCCTGCTGGCGGCGGAGGGCAAACCCTACGAACTCCACGGCGTCGAGTTCGCCGACGTACGTGCGCCCGGCCTGAAACAGGTCGGCTCCTGTCCGGGCAGCCCGCTGGCCGGCGTCGGCCTCTTCGCGGGAGTCGAGATGCCCGGGTCGGCCAACCTCGTCACCCCGGCCGGCGGTCGCTCCGCCTTCAGCTGCTCGCTCACGCTCTCCCCGGAGCAGTCCTACGACTTCGGCACGGTCACCGGACTCGCCCCGGCCGGCCAGCTCCGTCGCTCCTTCCTGCGGTACATCGAGCGCGAGCGCGCCCGCCCCAGCAGTCCCTTCCTGCATTACAACTGCTGGTATGACCTCGGGTTCGGCGTCGATGAGCCGCGGATGCTCGACGTGGTCCGGGCCTTCGACTCGGAACTCGTGAAGAAGCGGGGCGTGCCCGTGCTCTCCTACCTCGTAGACGACGGCTGGGACCAGCCTTCCAAGGGCCTCTGGGTGGAGCACGAAAAGAAGTTCCCCGGCGGCTTAGCCGCGACCAAGGCCAAGATGGATCTGCTCGGCGCCCACCTCGGCATCTGGATCTCGCCGCTGGGCGGCTACGGCGGCGACAAGGAACGCACCGCCCAGGCGCAGAAACAGGGGCTCATCCCGGCCGACGCCAAACTCGACCTCTCCTACCCCAAGTACAAGCAGTGGTTCGTCGATCGTTGCCGCCAACTCATGCGCGAGGGCGGCGTCAACGCCTTCAAGTGGGACCGCGCCGGGGACGGCGTGAGCCCGCACTTCATGGCCTTGCTCGACGTCGCCCGCCAGCTGCGCAAGGACGACCCGGCGGTGTTCATCAACGTGACGGTCGGGACCTGGCCCTCGCCTTTCTGGCTCAACCACGTCGACTCGACGTGGCGGATGCACAGCGCCGACGTCGGCTGGACCGGCAAGGGCGACGATCGCGAGAAGTGGCTGACGTTCCGCGACGGCTACGCGCACAAGCTCTTCGTCCAGGCCGCCCCGCTCTACCCGCTCAACTCCGCGATGCACCACGGGGTCGTCCATGGCCGCGCCTTCCAGGGCGACAAGGTGGGCAAGGCGGGCAACGACCTGAAGAACGAGGTGCGCTCCTACTTCGCCAACGGCGCCTCGCTCCAGGAGCTCTACCTCACCCCGTCGATGATGACGGCGACGGCCTGGGACCACGTGGCGGCCGCCGCGAAGTGGGCGCACGCCCACGCCGACGTGCTCCGCGACGCCCACTGGGTCGGCGGCGACCCGCTGAAGCTCGAGCCTTACGGCTATGCGGCCTGGAACCCCCGCCAGGCGACCTTGATGCTGCGCAACCCGGACGACCAGCCGCGGACCATCGAACTGGACGCCGACGAGGTCTTCGACCTGCCGCGAGTCCCGCGCACGGCGACGACGGCCTTCGACCTGCGCTCCCCTTACGCCGACCAGCGCTTGCGCGAGCTCAAGCTCGCCGCCGGCACCAAAGTCAGCGTGACGCTACAGCCTTTGGAGGTGCTGGTCTTCGATACGGATTCCGGACGCTGAGGCCGTGGACTGGCTCGCCGGCCACACCTTGCTGCCCGCCGACGGGTGGATCCTCCTGCTGGCCTTGTTGGGCGCGGCCTGCATCGGGCTTTCCAAGGCCGGACTGGCGGGGACCGCCACGCTCAACGTGGTGCTCATGGCCAAGATCTTCGGGGCGAAGGCTTCTGTCGGCCTCGTGCTGCCGCTGCTGATCGTGGCCGACCTGCTGGGCTACCTCATCAACCGCCACGGCGGGAGCTGGCGTCGGATCCTCCCGATGATCCCGCCCGCGATCGCCGGCGTCGTGCTCGGCTGGTGGTTGCTCGACCGCATCGACAACAACGTGGCCCGGGTGACGATCGGCTGGATCATCCTGAGCCTGCTGGGTTTCAACCTCGTGCTCCGGGCGAAGCGCGCGGAACTGCTCGAGCTGACCCGTCACCGGACTTTTTCCTGGGGCATGGGCTTCCTCTCCGGCACGGTGACGATGCTGGCCAACGCGGCCGGGCCAGTGATGACGGTCTTCCTGCTCTCCCAGCGGCTCGAGAAACAGGAGCACCTCGGCGTCTTCTGCCGGTTCTTCCTCTTCATCAACCTCTTCAAACTGCCGTTCAGCCAGAACGCCGGTATCATCACCGCGCCCTCGCTCTGGACGAACCTCGTGCTCCTGCCCGGGGTCCTACTGGGCGTGCTGCTCGGCTGGCAGATCCTCAAGCGCATCAAGCAGGACGCCTTCGAAGGGGTCCTGGCCTGGCTGACGGGCTTCGCGGCGGTCTGGCTGATCGTCGGTTAAGGCAGATTGGGGTGGAACGCGGGCCGTCTTCGGCTATCCCAAGGTCATGCCCCTGACCCCCGCCCGACTCCTGCTGCTCACCGCCTGCGGCGCGCTCTTCGCCGCCGAGCCGAGCGCCCCCAAGACCAAGCCGGCCGAGCCCACGGTCTTCCTGACGGCCGAGGCGGCCGGACCGGCCTTCCTGCTCCAAGGCGAGTTCGCGACGACCGGCCAGGGAGCGAACATCATCGCGCTCGGCGGCGACCAGTATCGCCTGGTCCTCTTCGCGGGCGGTCTGGCCGGCGACGGCTGGGACCGCTCGCCACGCGTGGAGATGGACGGCAAGGCGGAGGGCACCAAGGTCACCTTCGCCCCGAAGTCCGGCGA
>CAIRWP010000012.1 GCA_903882335.1 uncultured Opitutia bacterium
AGGTCGCCGGTCCGGGGGCCGCCTCGGTGAGGTCGGCCGCCGCCAAGGTGGCCCGCTGATGATCGGCGAGCGGACGATTGCCGATCACGAGGTGGGCGAGCGTGAGCGGAGCGAGACCAGGAAGCAGGGTCGGCGGGAGCAGCAGGAAGGTAGTCATCTTAGGCGAGTTCCTGTTCGATGACCCCGCGCAGGCGGGCCGACCACGCAGCGACGACGTCGCCGTCGCGATGCTCAACGAGGATCCGGACCTTGTTTTCGGTGCCGGAGTAGCGGATCAGGTGACGCCCCAGGTCGCCGAAGGCGGCGTCGGCCTCGCGCAACGTCGCCTGCAGCCGCGGCAAGGTCTCCAGCGGTGGTTTAGCCCGGACCTTGAGGTTCACGAGGCTCTGAGGGTACTCGCGCATGACCTGCGCCAGGACCGAGAGCGGCTGGCCGCGTCGCTTCATGATGCGCAGCACCTGAAGAGCGCTGAGGATACCGTCCCCCGTGGTGGCATGGTCGGCGAAGATCAGGTGACCGGAGTTCTCCCCGCCGAAGGAGTAGCCGCCGGCGCGCAACGCCTCGATGACGTGGCGGTCGCCCACCGCGGTCGTGAGGACGGCGATCCCGGCCGCGCGCAAGGCCTCGTGCAGCCCCAGGTTGCTCATCACCGTGCAGGCCATCGTCGCCCCGCGCAGTTTGCCTTCCTCCATCAAGGCCAGCGCGCACAAGGTTAGGATCCGGTCGCCGGAGACGCTCGCCCCGGTCTCGTCGGTGAAGATCACGCGGTCGGCGTCGCCGTCGAAGGAGATCCCGAGGTCGGCGCCCTGTTCGCGCACGACCCGGCCGGCGTGCTCGGGGTGCAAGGCCCCACAACCCTCGTTGATGTTCAGGCCATCCGGTTCGACGCCGAGCTTCACGACCTTGGCGCCGAGTTCCTTGAAGATCAGCGGCGCGAGGAGGTAAGCCGCGCCGTGACCGCAATCCACGACGATCTTCATCCCCGCCAGATCGCCTGCGCCGACGCTCTGCTTGGCGTATTCGATGTAGCGCCCCCGGGCGTCGTCGATGCGGGTCGCCTTGCCGATCTTGTCCGGGCTTACCCCGGGGATCTTCCCCTCGCCCAGGATCTCCCGCTCGATCGCCAGCTCCAGTTCGTCGGACAGCTTGTAGCCATCGGGCCCGAAGATCTTGAGACCATTATCCTCATAGGGGTTGTGCGAAGCCGTCAGCATGATGCCCGCACCGCAACCCATCGACTTCGTCAGGTGCGCCACGCCAGGCGTCGGCATCGGGCCGACGAGGAAGACGTCCATGCCGCTCGCGACGAGTCCGCTGGTCAGCGCGGTCTCGAGCATGTAGCCGGAGATACGTGTGTCCTTGCCGATGATGACGCGATTGTGGTTGGCGCCATTGGATTTCAGGACCCGCGAGATCGCCTGGCCGGTACGCAGCGCGATTTCAGGGGTGATCGGATATTCGTTCGCTTTCCCGCGAATACCGTCCGTGCCGAAGAGTCGGGTGGTCATGGGCTAATTCGACAAAAAACCATTCCTTTCGCAAGTTTAAATGAGTGAAATCATTCCTTTATGACAGTTATGATTAAAGTAGTCATTAAACATAGGAAAGGGGCTGAAACCGGGGCCTGCGGTCTTTGGGAGTGCCGTTCGGGTCGGAAGCGGTCAAATAACGCTTATGAACCTCGTCGGCGCGTGCCTCCTCTCGTTCTTGGCCGCTGGCGGTGAGCAGACCGCGTTGGCGCCGGCCACTTCCGAAAAGATCAACGAGGCCATCATCTTCACGGTGCCGTCTTTGCCGGCAAAGCGGAGCTACCAACGCATCGTTTTGGCGAGCGTGGAGGAAGCGCGCCGCTTGGGGTTAAGCCCCAAGGAACTGACCTTGGTTAAGGTACGCGGCGCCGCCCAGCCCCGTCCGATGCAGTGGGACGAGCGCACCAAGGAGCCGTACTTCCTCCTGCCAGCGCAGGCCGCCGGCGAGTCGACCGAGGTCACGCTGATCAAGGCCGAGAGTTACCAAGCCGAGGTGAACGTGGAGCATGCTTACATGCAAGATCAGCTGTGGATGACGACGCTCGCCGACGGCGTGCAGCGGCGGCTCTTCGCCTTCCAGCATGACGAGATCCTGCCGCCGGGCATCAAGCCGGTCTACCGTCGCGCCGGCTTCATCCATCCGGTGCTGACGCCTTCGGGCCAGGTGATCTCCGGCAGTTTCGCCCCCGACCATGCCCACCACCACGGCATCTGGACCGCGTGGTCGCATACTGATTTCCAAGGCCGTCACCCCGACTTCTGGAATGTGCATCAGGAAACCGGGCGCGTGGATTATGAAGGCCTGGGGCCGCGCTGGATCGGCCCGGTGGACTCCGGTTTCACGGCGACCCTGCGCAGCGTCGACACCGGGACGAAGCCGCCGACCGTGGTCCTGACCGAGGGCTGGCGCGTGACTACCTACGTGCCGGGCCCGGGGACGCCGGAGACGGTCTTCGAGCTCGAGACGACGCAACGCAACGTGACCGCGGATCCGCTCACGCTGACCAAGCATATCTACGGGGGCCTGGGTTTCCGCGGCCTGCCCACCTGGACCGTCGACGCCCCGCTGACGTTCGTGACCTCCGAGGGCCAGCTCGGTCGCAAGGCCGGCGACGGTCAGCGCGCCCGGTGGTTCGCCTTCGCGGGACCGACCGCCCAGGGGCGCGGCGGCATCGCCATCCTGGCCCACCCGTCCAACGTGAACTTCCCGCAGTGGACGCGCTTCAACCCGAAGGACCCGTTCGTCGCCTTCACGCCCGTCCACGACGGCCCCGTGATCCTCAAGCCGGATGAGGTCCTGACGCAGCGGTTCCGTTTCGTGGTCTTCGACGGCGAGCCAGATGTCGGGCGTTTGGAGGAATGCTGGCAGGGCTTTGCGCACCCGGCCCGGGCGGTCGCGAAGTAATCCCCAAAAGCCATCGTAAGGAGTGTTGTGGTGGACAGGAACCTCGGGCGGCCTTGTATGGTCTCATCCCCATGAGTTGCCGACGGTCCGTCCTCGCCCTACCCTTCCTTTGCGCCATCGCCGCCGCGGCCGACCTCGTCGACTTCAATCGCGACGTCCGCCCGATCCTGTCCGACCGCTGTTTCGGTTGCCACGGACCCGACGCCAACAAGGGCCGCAAGGCCGGCTTGCGCCTGGATGAATTCGCGGGAGCGACCAAGCAGCTGAAGAGCGGCGATACGGCCATCGTGCCGGGCGACCTGAAGCGCAGCGCCGTCATCGCGCGCCTCAACAACACGGACCCCGACGAGGTCATGCCGCCGCCGGAGCTGCACCGGCCGCTCTCCGCGGCCGAGAAGGACATCCTCACGCGCTGGATCGCGCAGGGCGCCAAGTACGACCCGCACTGGGCGTTCGTCAGCCCCAAGCAGCACCCGGCCCCGCCGGTGAAAGCCACCGACTGGCCCAAGGACCCGCTCGACCGCTTCATCCTCGCCAAGGCCGAAGCCGCCGGCCTCCGCCCGAGCGCCCCGGCCGATCGCGCGACGTGGTTGCGTCGCGTCTCCTTGGTGCTGACCGGCCTGCCGCCTACCCCCGCGGAGGTCGATAGCTTCCTGGCCGATCAGTCCCCGGACGCCTTCGAGAAGAAGGTCGATGCGTTGCTGGCCTCCCCGCGCTACGGCGAACACCTAGCCGTGGCCTGGATGGACCTCGCACGCTACGCCGACACCTGGGGCTACACGGGCGACAACCGGATGTTCGCCTGGCCCTGGCGCGACTGGGTCCTGCGCGCGTTCAACGACAACCTGCCCTATGACCGTTTCCTGACGGAGCAGCTCGCGGGGGATCTACTGCCTGACGCGACCCAAGACCAGCGCGTCGCCACGGCCTTCAACCGACTGCATCGCATGACGTTCGAGGGCGGCTCGATTGCCGAGGAGTTCCGGCAGGACGGGATCAACGACCGCGTCATGACGGCCGGCTACGCCTTCATGGGACTCACGGTCGAATGCGCGCGCTGCCACGATCATAAGTACGACCCGATCTCCCAGCGCGACTTCTACTCCCTAGCCGCGATGTTCGGCGACCAGAACGAGAACGGCCTCCTTCCCTACCATGGCGAGGTCCCGCCGCCGTTCGTGCGTCTCTTCAAGTCCGACGAGGAGCGCGCCAAGGAGCGACGCCTGCGCGACGCGGTGACGGCCGCCGAGCGAGCCCTGTCCGCCGTACCGCCCACCGAAGCCACGATCTCCACCGTGACGGTCCCGACGCCGGTGGTGCACCTGCCGCTCGAGACGTTCACGAAGAGCGGGGTCGATAACGCCATCGCGGGCGGCAAGCCCGCCAAGTTCGAGCGCCGCGGTGCGCCCGAGGATCTCCAGCTGGTGCCCGGCGTGCAAGGGCAGGCGATCAAGTTCGACGGTGATGCCGGCTTCATCCTGTCGGACTTCCGGCAGATCGGGCGCTTCGACCCGCTCACGTTCTCGGCCTTCCTCCGCCTAGGCGAGAAGAACGCCCGCGCGACGGTCCTGCACTCGACGGGCTTCTACACCGGCGACGGCGACGCCACCGGCATCGAGCTGCTCGTGGACCATGGCAAGCTGCGCTGGAGCATGATCCATCTGTGGCCCAACAGCGCGGCCTCCATCGAGACGGTCGACGAATTGCCGGTCGGCGCCTGGCGCCGCGTCACGGGTACCTACGATGGTTCTTCGCGGGCCGCGGGCCTGCATCTTTACCTCGATGGTCGCGAGGTGCCCACCAAGGTCATCCGCGACACGCTGCACGCCAAGCCGCGCGACAACGCCCTCGAGATCGCCACGCGTTCGCGCGATGCGGGTTTCCGCAACGGCTCGCTGGACGAGATCCAGGTCTGGCGCCAGGCCCTGACGGGCGCGGAGGTCGCGACCCTCCATGGGCTCGCGCCCACGACTTGGCCGGCCGGCCTCGCCCGTGAGCACGCTCGCCTGCGTGCGGACGCGGCCTACGCCACCGCCTGGGCCGCCCTGCAGAAAGCCCGCCGCGAGCTGGCCGCGCACCAGGAGACCGCGCCGGCTTTCTACGCGATGGAGCATTCCCCGCTCGCCCCGCCCACCTACGTCCTGACCCGCGGTGATTACGACAAACCTGAGAAGGATAAGCTTTGCCCGCCCGGAGCGCCGGCGAGCGTCTACCCTTGGGATCCGAAACTGAGCCGCGACCGGCTGGGTCTGTCCCGCTGGCTGACCGACCCGCGCCATCCGCTGACCTCGCGCGTGATCGTCAACCGGCTGTGGGCGCAGGTCTTCGGCAACGGGCTCGTCGCCTCGACGGAGAACTTTGGTCTGCAAAGTGATGACCCGACTCATCCCGAGTTGCTCGACACCCTCGCGGTGGACTTCGTGCGAGGCGGCTGGAATACGAAGGCGCTGCTGCGTCGCTTGGTCCTCAGCGCGACCTTCCGGCAGGCGTCCACGCCGACGGCCGCGGCCCGCGAGAAGGACCCCGCCAATCGCTGGCTCGCCCGCGGACCGGTCCTGCGCCTGACCTCCGAGATGATCCGCGACCAGGCGCTCCTGGCGGCGGGCACCCTGGTGGAGAAGGTCGGCGGTGATAGCGCCCAGGAGAACGCCCGCCGCCGCAGCCTTTACACCTTCCGTAAGCGCACCGCTCCCCCGGACAGCATGCTGATCTTCGATGCGGGGTCACGCGAGGTCTGCCAGCCGCGCCGGCTCAACACCAACACCCCGCTGCAGGCGTTGGTGCTGCTGAACAACCCCCTCTTCGCCGAGTCCGCCCAGAAACTGGCCGCCAAGGTCGCCACCGTGACGTCGAACCCGCGCGACCAGATCGCCCTCGCCTTCCGCACCGTCTGCACCCGCGAGGCCCGTCCAACGGAGCTGACCGCGCTCGAGCGCCTCTATGCGGACCAGAAGGCCCTCGTCGCCGCCGAGGTCCCGGCTCCGCCGACCCCGGCACCCGATGCGAAGACCAAGAAGGCCGTGGCCAAACCGGCCGACCCTGCGATGGTCGCCCTGACCCGCGTGTGCGCCACCGTCTTCGCGAGCGACGCCGCCGTGACTTCCCGCTGACCCCATGCATCCTTCCCTTCCTAGTTACGACGGACTCATGCAGCACACCCGTCGGCATTTTTTGGGTGCTTCCGCGCTCGGCTTAGGCGCCCTCGCGATGCGCGGAATTCTGGGTGAAGCCCAGGCGGCGGCCCTGCCCAAGGGCACGCACTTCCCCGCCAAGGCGAAGCGCGTCATCTACCTCTTCCAGGCTGGCGGCCCGTCGCAGTTCGAGACGCTCGACCCCAAGCCGCTGCTCCGCGAGAAAAACCAGCAGCCGCTGCCGGATTCGGTCCGCCAAGGCCAGCGCCTGACGGGCATGAGCGGCTACCAGGCCACCCTGCCGCTCGCGGGTTCCTTCACGAACTTCAAGAAGTACGGCCAGTCCGGCGTCGAGTACAGCGACCTGCTCAGCCACACCGGCGCGCTGGCCGATGACATTTGCGTGATCCGCTCGCTCCACACCGAGGCGATCAACCACGACCCGGCGATCACCTTCTTCTGCACCGGCAATCAGGTCGCCGGTCGTCCGTCGATGGGGGCGTGGGCTTCCTACGGCCTGGGCAGCATGAACGACAACCTGCCGGCCTTCATCGTGCTGGTGTCGCAGGACGCGAGCAAGGACCAGCCGCTCTACTCGCGCCTGTGGGGCGCCGGCTTCCTCCCGTCCGAGCACCAAGGCGTGCAGTTCCGCGCCGGCAAGGAGCCGGTGCTTTACCTGACGAACCCCGAAGGGGTTTCCCCGCACGCCCGCCGCGGGATGCTCGACGCGCTCGGCAAACTCAACGCCGACCAGCGGGCCACCGAGCTCGACCCGGAGGTCGACGCCCGCCTCGCCCAGGCGGAGATGGCCTACCGCATGCAGACCAGCGTACCCGAGGTGGCCGACCTTTCCAAGGAATCGCCCGCGACGCTCGCGATGTACGGTGACAGCGTGAAGACTCCCGGCTCGTTCGCCGCCAATTGCCTGCAGGCCCGCCGCCTGATCGAGAAGGGCGTGCGCTTCGTGCAGCTCTTCCACCAGGGCTGGGACCAGCATGGCGGCCTGCCCGGCGGGATCAGCCGACAGTGCAAGCAGACCGACCAGGCCTCCGCGGCGCTCATCAAGGACCTCAAGCAGCGCGGCCTGCTCGACGACACGCTCGTCATCTGGGGCGGCGAGTTCGGCCGCACGGCCTACAGCCAGGGCAAGATCACGGCGAACAACTACGGTCGCGACCACCACCCCCGTTGCTTCAGCGCCTGGATGGCGGGCGGCGGCATCAAGGGCGGCCATGTCCACGGCCAGACCGACGAGTTTGGCTACAACATCGTCAAGGACCCGGTGCACGTGCACGACCTCCACGCCACGATGCAGCACCTGCTCGGGGTCGATCACGAACGGCAGACCTTCAAGTTCCAAGGGCGCTACTACCGCCTGACGGACGTCGCCGGCCACGTGGTCAAAGGCGTGATTGCCTAGTCGCCGTCCGCCCGCTCTGCTCGGGCCGATGTCCTCCGCGCCGCAGGCCTCCGCCGTCCAGCACGGTTCGTTCCGCCTCTACCTCGGCGCGATCGTCCTCGGCACTCTCGGCATCCAGATCCAAGGCGTCGCCATCGCCTGGCAGGTCTTCCGCTTGACGCGCGCCGACACCGAGAACGCCGCCCTCGCCCTCGGCGCCATCGGTCTGGCCGAGGTCATCCCCTTCGTCGCCGCCGTCCTCTTCGCCGGGCATGTCGCCGACACGCACGACCGCCGGCGTATCGCCCGGCTGGCGTTGCTCGCGATGACGCTGCTCGGGCTGATCCTCTTCGCCCAGAGCCTGCTGCGGCTCGAAGCCTGGCTGCAGCTGACGTTGCTCTACGCGATGGTCACCTTGGGCGGGTTGGCGCGGAGTTTCCTAACCACGGCCCGCCAGGCCATGATCGCCGAGCTGCTCCCGCGCGAGCTGATCGCCGGCGGGGTTCGCTGGCGCAACACGCTCTTCGAACTGGCCTGCGTCCTCGGGCCGGGCATCGCCGGCATCCTGCTCTGGCTGGGCGGCGAACCGGTGACCTATGGCTGCATGCTCGGCTGCTTCGTCGGCTCGCTCGTCGCCACCACCCTACTCCGTCCCGGCCAGAAACTCCAGTCGCGCCAACCCGAACCCATTTTCCAAAGTCTGGCGGTCGGCATCCGGTTCATGCTCAGCCAGCGTGTCATGCTCGGCGCGTTCACGATGGACCTCTTCGCCGTCCTGCTCGGCGGGGCCGTCGCCCTCCTGCCGATCTTCGCGCAAATGCTCGGGGTCGGCGAATTCGGTTTCGGCCTGCTCCGGGCGGCGACCTCGATGGGCGCGGTGCTCATGTCCATCTACCTCATCGTCCGCCCGCCGCTCGAACGCGCCGGTCCGGCGCTCTACGCCTCCTTCGCAGTCTTCGGGCTCTGCATCATTGGCTTCGGTCTCTCGCTCCACCTGGCCACGCTACTGGGGCTCGGACTGCAGGCGGCCTTCGTCTTCTCCTTCCTCTTCCTGCTGATCTCGGGCGCCGCCGACGCGGTCAACGTCATCATCCGCCAGACGATCCTCCAGACCACCGTGCCGCCGGAGATGATGGGCCGGGTCTCCGCGGTCACCTCGGTTTTCGTCGGTTGCTCCAACGAGCTCGGCATGGCGGAGTCCGGCCTCGCCGCCCGCCTCCTCGGGACGGTCAATTCGGTGGTCTTCGGCGGCCTGGCGACCTTCGGCGTGATGGGCTTGACCCATTGGCGCTTCCCCGAGATCTGGCGCCTCCGGAAAGTCGGCCAGGAACCCGGCGTCTGAGGCACTTGGGCTTGTCAGGTCGTGGGCGTCTGCTTCATTCGACCCACCCCCATGAGCCCCCTCCGTACCCTCCTTCCCTGCCTGTTGGTCGGGTTGACCACCGTGGTCTCCGCCCAGACCGCGGCGCCCAAGGCCGCCGCCCCCGCGAAGGACTGGAACGCCCAGTACGTCCTCGGGCCCGATTCCCAGGAGAAGGCCGGCGTCCCCAAGGGCGTCGTCACCAAGTTCCGCCTCGACGACTCCAAGACTTTCCCGGGCTACGGCCGCGAGTGGGCTCTCTACGTCCCGTCGCAGTATGACGGCAAGAAGGAGGCCTGCCTGATGGTTTTCCAGGACGGCATGGGCTACATCGGCCCCAAGGGCAACTGGCGCGTCGCGACCGTCTTCGACAACCTCATCGCCGAGGGCAAGATGCCCGTGACGATTGCGCTCTTCATCAACCCCGGCTTCGCCCCGGACAAGAACAACCCGACCGGCAAGGGCAAGGACGGCAAGCCCCTCGGCAAGTCCAACCGCTCCTTCGAGTACGACAACGTCACCGACAAGTACGTCACGTTCCTCCTCGAGGAGATGATCCCGCTCGCCGAGTCCAAAGGCTACAAGCTCTCCAAGGACCCCAAGCGTCGCGGTATCGCCGGCGCCTCCTCCGGCGGCATCTGCGCCTTCAACGCCGCCTGGCAGCGCCCGGACGCCTTCAGCAAGGTCTTCACCACCATCGGCAGCTTCACCAACATCCGCGGCGTCATCTCCAACGGCAAGGAAGTCGGCGGCGACCAGTTCCCCCGGATGGTCATGGAGAGCCCCAAGAAGGACATCCGCGTCTACTCGCAGGACGGCACGCACGACCTGACCAACCAGTTCGGCGTCTGGCCCGAGGCCAACCAGAAGATGGCCGACGCCTGGAAGGCCAAGGGCTACGACTACCAGTTCGTCATGGGCGAAGGCACGCACGACGGCCGCCACGGCGGCATGCTCTTCCCCGACGCCATGAAGTGGCTCTGGCGCGACGTCCGCTAAGCCTCCCGACCATGCGCCTCCTATCCCTCTGCCTGCTTGGCGCGACGCTCGGCGCCGCCGAAGCCCCCGTCTTCACCCCGCTCCTCGACGCCCAGCTCTCGCAATGGGAGAAGTGGCTGGGCGTGCCCCATCGGTCCTACGAGGTCCCGGGCTACGTCCGCGGCGCGACCCCGAAGGAGGACCCGGTCCTCGGCCTCAACCGCGACCCCCTCGACGTGTTCACCGTCAAGGTCGTCGACGGCGAACCGGTGCTGAACATCACCGGCCAGGTCTTTGGCGGCCTGACCACGCTCAAGTCCTTCGAGAATTTCCACCTCCGCACGCAGCACCGCTGGGGTACGCGCAAATGGGAGCCGCGCCTCAACGCGGTCCGCGACAACGGCATCCTCTTCCACTGCATCGGCGAGCACGGCGCCGGCGGCAAGAACTGGATGCGCAGCCAGGAATGCCAGGTGCAGGAAGGCGACATCGGCGACTGGTGGCCGATTGCCGGCGCGATGGTCGACGCCGCCGTCAAGGACGAGGACGGCAAGGTCGTCCGCTACGTCCCCGGCGCCCCGCTGCGCGCGATGCGTTCGCGCATCTGGCACGGGACCGACTACCCCGAAAAGCCTTCCGGCGAATGGAAC
>CAIRWP010000013.1 GCA_903882335.1 uncultured Opitutia bacterium
ACCAAGGAGAGGTCGGCGGACCAATCGACCGCGCCGATGACGAGGGAGAGGCCGAGCATCCAGACGGCCGCCCCGAGCAGCTGACCGCCCACGCGTTCCAACGGCACGAGCGCGGGCAGGAACGAATAGATGCCGCCGAAACGTCGGCCGGCGAGGGCGCGGTGCTGGAGGAGGTAGGCGACGGAGTTGAGGGCCTGGGCGCCGAGCACGCAGTAGGCGAGCACGGCGGTCGCAACGTGCAGGATGATCATCGGCTTGGCGGCGGCGTCCGGCGTGGTCAGCGGCAAGCCCAGAAAAGCGGCGATCACCAGGCAGGCGGTCGTGAGCGCGGCGATCGCCCAGGTCGGCAGGCGGTGATCGAAGGTGAGGTCCAGGAAGACGGTGAGCGCCGTCAAACCCCAGCCGAGGGTCAAAATCAGCTCCGGCGTGCTGCCGATGGGCAAGGCGTGCGCATGCAACCCTTGGTAGGCGAGCATCGCTGTCAGGAGGACCCAGCCGGCCCGGAGCGACCAGAGGCCGGCGACCTTCAGCTTACTGGATCCGTCCTTGGTGGCGTAGGCATCGAGGACGGTCGCGGCGAGGAATACTCCAGCGCACCCCAGCAGACAATTCGTCGTCAGCGGGGCCACGGCCATGCCGGCAGCCAGAGGAACCATCCACCTACTGAAGCGAGGTGTGACAAATTGGCAAACCCACAAAACACCCTAAAAGGTGATGAAAACTTGCAGGTTTACCCTAAAAGGGTAGGGTTAGGCCTCTTCCCCATGGCCTACGACCCTTACGACCTCACCCAGCACCCTCCTCGCAGCCCGCGCGTGCGCCTCGGGGGTCTAGTCATTCTGCCTCGGATGCTAGATAAGTGCCGGGCCACGTTGGTGGGCAAAAATGGGGAATACACCTATAACTGCTCCCTGGATAAGAACGTCTTGGACTTCCTTGGCGTCGACGCTGAATCTCTTAAGACTCAGGTAGCCAAAGGCTTAGGAGACGGAGAAATCCTCACTTGGATGCTGGCCCACGCCAAGACCCCCCGGCTCGCCCACGAGATCGCGGCCTTTAGCGCCTACCACGAGCAGCGTGCCCCGTCGGCGGTCGGTGGCCGGGCACGCCTCAGCGAGTACCAGTCCTCCACCCCCGCCGGAGCCAAGCGAGAGGACATCGCCGGCTGGTTTGATGTCCTCGACCTGGACGACCACCAGAGCTTCGGCGGCAAAGTCTGATTTTCCTTAGCCCCTCTCTGAAGTTACCGATGGCCTCCATCAGAAGTATCAATGCACGATGAGGGAAGAAATCTGTTACACTCCATCCCCATGAAATCATTCCTCGCCAGCCTCAGCCTCCTGCTCTGCGCCACCCTCGTCTCCGCCGCTGACTTCGATTGGAAGACGCGCTTCCCCGAAGGCCTCGTCGACCAGGCCGGCAAGGCCGTAGATATCGCCACCCTGAAGAACAAGACCGTGGCCGTCTACTGCTCCGCGCACTGGTGCCCGCCCTGCCGCACCTTCACGCCTCAACTGGTCAAGTTCGCCAACGACCATAAGGACAAACTTGCGGTCGTTTTCATCAGCAGCGACGAAGATGCGGAACGGATGTTCGCCTACATGAAGGAAACCAAAATGCCTTGGCCCGCCGTTCCCTTCAAGTCGGCAGGCGGCCGGGCAATCAAGAAGGAACAGGGCGTAAGCGGCATCCCCACGCTCCTCGTGTACGGTAAGGACGGCCAGCTGCTCACCAAGAATGGTCGGGACCTGGACGGCCTCGAGAAACTGCTCGGCAAGTAAGTGTCCGGCCGGCCGCATCGCGTCCTCCTCGTCTGCATGGGGAACATCTGCCGTTCGCCGACGGCGGAGGAGGTCCTGCGTGTGCACGCCCGCCGGGCCGGGCTGGAACTGCACCTAGACTCGGCGGGCACGGAAAATTACCACCTCGGGGAACCGCCGGATGAACGGAGTATCCACCATGCGGCCAAGCGCGGTTACGATCTCTCGGGCCTGCGCGCCCGCCAGGTCGGCCCGGACGACTTCCAGGATTTCGACCTGCTCCTCGCCGCAGACACGCTTAACCTCGGCGTGCTACGCGACCGTTGCCCTCCGGAACACCACGGTAAGCTCGCGCTTTTTCTGGGCGACCGAGCCTTGCCGGACCCGTATTACGGCGAGGCAACGGATTTCGAAAAAGTGCTGGATCTGGTGGAAAAAAGGGCAGATTCGCTGATCGCGGCCTGGTCACGGCCAACTGATTGATTGCCGAGGCGGGCGCCCCGTGGTTGGCTTCATTTCCGATGTACCAAGTCAACTTCAGCGACCAGGCCATGCGCGCCCTGGGCAAGCTGCCCACCTTGGAGCAGATGGAAGTCGTCGAGGCGTTCTCCTCGCTGACGCCGGAGGACCTGCTCGCCGGACGGTCCGACCTCGGATCGGTCCGCCGGGCCGGCCACACCTACCACCGCCTGCGGGTCGGCGAATTCCGCATCTATTTCGAGGCCAAGGAAGGCTCGCTGATGGCCAACTACGTGCTCCATCGCCACACCTTCGCCGATTTCGCCTTCCGCTCCCACCTGCCGTTCGCCGATGACGAAGAACGTCTGGAGCAGGAGGGCGGCTTCTGGAAATACCTCGACGAACCCAAACCCTGACCGTGTCCCTCCCTCCCGAAAAGCACGCCTACTCGTCCCCCGAGCAAGCGGCACGCATCTACCTCCTGCCGAACCTGTTCACCGCCGGGAACATGCTCTGCGGGTTCCTCGCGATCAAGAACTGCATCGAGGCCCGCTTCACCGACCTCGCGGCCTCGGCCCGGGCCGACCACTACCTGTGGGCCGTCTGGTTCATCCTGGGCGCGTGCCTGTGCGATCTCTTCGACGGCCGCGTCGCCCGCGCCACCCGTCGCGAATCCCTCTTCGGGGCGGAGTTCGATTCCATCGCTGACACCGTCTCCTTCGGGGTCGCGCCGGCGCTCATGGCCTGCTTCCTCATCATCAACCCGGGCAGCAAGGCCCAGGCCGACGAGAACGTCCAGCTGGCGACCTGGTTGCTCGCCTTCATCTACCTGCTCTGCGTCGGCGTCCGGCTAGCCCGCTTCAACGTGCTCACGAACCCGCTGGTACCGGGAAATGAAAAGCGCGCCGCCGGGGGCGATTTCGTGGGCTTGCCGTCGCCGGCGGCGGCAGGTTTGATGGCGTCGCTCGTGCT
>CAIRWP010000014.1 GCA_903882335.1 uncultured Opitutia bacterium
CCGCCCCGAGATCTGGAAGCGCGTCGAGGACAACACCGCCTATCAGGCTGGCGGGTACGACGACCCGGCCGCCTTCGCCGCGCTCAAGGAGCAGATCGCCGCCGCCGAGCAGAAGGCGGGCCGCCCCCTCCAGCTGGTCTTCTACGTCTCGACCCCCCCGAGCGTCTTCGAGGCCATCCTCGAGAACCTCGGCCAGTCCGGCCTCGCCGCCCGCGGGCTCGGCACCGACCTCGAGAGCAAGGTCATCATCGAGAAGCCGTTCGGCAAGGACCTCGACTCCGCCGTCCACCTCAACGCCGTCGCCGCCCGCAATTTCCGCGAGTCCCAGATCTTCCGCATCGACCACTACCTCGGCAAGGAGACCGTCCAGGACCTCCTCGTCCTGCGTTTCGCCAACCCGATCTTCGAGCCCCTCTGGAACCGCCGGCACGTCGACCACGTGCAGATCACCGTCGCCGAGGAGCTCGGTGTCGGCACCCGCGGCGGCTACTACGACGGCAGCGGCGCCACGCGCGACATGCTGCAGAACCACACGATGCAGCTCCTCGCGCTCGTCGCGATGGACCAGCCGCGCTCCCTGTCCGCCGAGCATATCCGGGACGAGAAGGTCAAGCTGCTCGAGTCGATCCAGCCCCTCCGCCTCGGCGCCAACGGCGACGCGGTCCGCGCCCAGTACGGCGAAGGCCTCTCCGGCGGCGAGAAGGTGCCCGGCTACCTGTCCGAGAAGGACATCCCCGCGACCTCCGCCACCGAGACCTTCTGCGCCCTGCGCCTCTCCATCGAGAATAGCCGCTGGTCCGGCGTGCCGTTCTACATGCGCTCGGGCAAGCGGCTCGCTCGCCGCGTCTCCGAGATTGCCATCCAGTTCAAGCAGCCGGAGTCCGGCCTCTTCGCCGGCGACGCCCGCTACGACCTGGCCCCGAACCGCCTCGTCATCCAGATCCAGCCCGACGAAGGCACGACGCTCGTGCTCAACTCGAAGGTCCCCGGCCTCGAGCCGCGCACCCAGCCGGTCCGCCTGAGCTTCCGCTACGCCACCACCTACGGCTCCAACACGCCCGAGGCCTACGAGCGCCTGATCCTCGACGGCATCGTCGGCGACCGCACGCTCTTCATCCGCGGCGACGAGACGGAGGCCTCCTGGCGCCTCTTCACCCCGCTCCTGCGGTCCTGGCAGCAGCAGGGGCAGACCGGCGTGGAGACCTACGCCGCCGGTTCCTGGGGCCCCGCGGGCGGCGACGCCCTCCTGGCCGCGCACGGCCACGCCTGGCGCAACGCCGGCCGCTGATCATGGCCCACCCGCTGATCGACGCGCTCCCGGGCTTCCCGGTGAAGATCTCTGCCGTCCTGCCGTCGCTCGACAAGGCCTGGGCCGAGGAAGGCGAGGACGCCGCGCGCGCCTCGCAGATGAACCTCGTCCTGATGTTCGGCGTCGGCGTGTCGCCCGCGGACGCCCAGGCGCGGTTCGACGAGGCGATCCGCTTCGCGCAGCGCTACCCGTGCCGGCTCGTCGTGCTCGCCGCCCGGCCCGCCGCCGAGGCCGCCGCAGCCCTCGAGGCCAAGGTCAACGTCGTCTGCTTCCTTGACCCATCCCGCCGCGGCAAGCGCTGCTGCGAGGCGCTCATGCTCGCCCACGGTGCGCCCACCGCCGAGCTCGAGTCGCTCGTCTCGACCTGGCTCGAGGGCGACCTCCCGAC
>CAIRWP010000015.1 GCA_903882335.1 uncultured Opitutia bacterium
CGTGGCGCTGAAGGCGTTGGGCGAAGAGCTCTCCGAGGCGAATGAATCCGCGGAAGTCCGGTCGCGCGCATTGGTCAAGGCCACGGTCACCCCGGCCGATAAGAAGGTCGTCGTCGGGGCCGACGGTAAGATCACGATCCCGGCCGCCGCGTGCGGGGGCGCCCAGGTCTTGGGCAGCTTTGGCGGGGGGCATCAGCTCTTCTCCGGTGGCGGCGCCATCACGTGCGATGTCGAGGTCGCGCTGGCCGGTAATTATGCGCTGACCGCCCGGGTGGTGACCGTGCAGGACAACCCGAGCATTAAACTCTCCGTCGGCAAAGCCGCGCCCGTCGACCTCGCCGTCCCTTACACCGTAGGACAGTGGCAGCAGACCGCCCCGGTCACCGTGGCGCTTGCGGCGGGCAAGAACACCCTTCGCTTTGTCCGCCCCGACGGCAGTCGTGGCCTGAGCGTCCGGGAGTTCGTCCTGACCCCGGTCAAGTAACCCCCAGAACCAACAAGGGGTCAGACTACTACATGGGGGTCAGACTACTACATCGTAGTCTGACCCCCTCTTGTGGCTGGGGGATTATCTCCAGGTGCTAGGACCGGTTGAGCGGCGATGCCTGCCACGCTTGGCTTGGTCATGGCCAGGCCTACCAGGAGAGAGAATCCCGATGCGATTTACCATGTCTATTCGCGTGGTAACTATCGGGCCCCGATTTTTGCGGATGATGGGGCGGCCCAATCTTTCCTTCGGGCGCTAGAGGCGACTATCCGGCGGGCCGGGTGGGAAGTCTTTGCTTATGCCATCATGCCCAACCACTTTCACCTGATGTTGAGGGCCCCGCGCGCTAATCTCTCGCGGGGGATGCACCTGCTGCTTTCTGCCTTTGCGCTGCGCTTCAATGGTTTCAACGAGGAGCACGGACATGTGTTCCAAGGTCGGTACCATGCTAAGCGGGTACCGAGGGGCATGGACTCCTCTCGGGTAATAGACTATATCCACCTTAACCATGTCAGAAAAGGCCTGCTAACAGTCGAAGACTGCACGTTGAGCTCTTTGAGTAGCCTTTCTCGGCTGGTGCACCCTGAACGACGTGAATTAATGCACATCGGGGAGGCGCTCGAAAAGATCGCGGGCTATCCAGACCGTGCGGATGGGTGGAACCGCTACCTTACCCACCTGCGAGCGGTGCTTTTGGAGGATGCCTCTGGGGCCAAGTACGAAGCGGAATGGATCGCCGCGGAGAAGGCCAGGGGGCTGCCGCTCCTTGAATTGGTTCGAAATGAGGAGCGCCCTCCTTCCGCTCCGGAGGGCGATTACTCGCATTTGGACGCGAATCACTCCGAGGCTATTTTTCAAAAGTTGTTAGCCAGGGAGGGCAAGGTGGAGGCAGACCTCACTTTGGCGCATGGTCTCGTCCCTTGGAAACTACGGATTGGAAGGGAGATAACACTCGATACTACCGCCTCTTTTGTTTGGTTGGCCCAGCGGCTTAAACTAGGGAGTGCTGCCTATTTCGCACGGGTCCTCTCCGAAACACGGGGTCAGGCTACTACGTGAGGGTCAGACTACTACATCGTAGTCTGACCCCCTGTTACTGCTTGGTGCGGTGGTAGCCGTCCCAGGCGGTTTCGTGTTCGGCGCGGGTGGCGTAACCGTGTTGACCGAGGTGGTCGGTGACTCTGCGGTAATCGGCATGGGCTTCCTGTTTCCGGCCGAGGGCTTCGGAGATTTGGGCGAGGTTGAGCAGGACCAGGTAGGCCGGCGGAGGCCAGCTAGCCTGCTGCCGCATGCAGATTTGGAAGGCTTCCTTCGCGTAGTCTACGGCGATACCGGGCTTGCCGATCCGGAGCAGTTGCTGGGAGTAGCGGAACATCCCGGTGGCGCGCAGGCCGTCGTGTTTGTGACGCTGACCTTCGGCCAAGGTGAGAAGACCGTGGTGCAGGACCTTCTCGTGGTCGCCGAGCCGGTGGTAGAGGTGGGTCATCTCGCCGTGGATGGCCCCATTGAAGAAGGCGTTCCGACCTCGGCTGGGGGCGAGTTCGAGGCCTTGGCGGGCGACTTGCAGGCTACGTTTGATCGGGCCGAAGCGAGACAGGATGCGAAGGCTGTACAAGATCACGCAGGAGTGGACCAAGGCGGGGTAGCGCTCCGCCCGACGAAGATTATCCCAGACGAGCTCCAGGCCGACCTTAGGGTCGTGGCTCCAGAAGACGCGCTTGGCCTGATACACCAGCTGTAAGGCTTCGCCGTGATTGTACTCGAAGATCATGAGCGCACGCTCGTCCACCGCGGGCCGACGGAAGGCCCCGGGGCCGCGCAGGGGTTGCGCACCGAACTCGTCGAAGTCCCGGATCATAGGGAGGGAGGTCGAGGATAGGAACGGTCGGCGGCCTTCCTAGATTTTATTGAAGAAAAAGAGACGCTAGGAAATCACCGAGGGCTAGTGTGGCGGTAGGCTTTGGGGCGGGGTATGCGGGCATGGTGACGCGGGGGCAGGGATGCGTGTCGCCGCTCGTCCGCGCGTCTTGCTCGGCACGGGGTCAGGCACGCCATCGCTCCGCGAGGCGAAGCCAGACCCCATGCCGGGCGGCCTTGGCCGCGGGCCAGCCAGGCTGCATGCGGCACGGGGCAGGAAGCATCACGCCCGGCGTGCTGAAGCCCGACCCATACCGCGGGCCGACCGGGACGGTCAGCCCTACCGCAAGGCAGGGAGGTGCGATCGAACGGGCGGCAGGGCCGTGACTTTATAAGGAAAATAGGGGGTTTTTGAGGGAGGCTGGACAAAGGGGGAAATTGGCGGAAACCTAGCGGTCCGTCATGGCCACGCCCTCCAGCTCAGGTGATACCGCCCCGTCCGCTTGGTTGAGCGTCGACCGGATCTTCGGGGCGGAAAAGGAATTCCGGACGGAGAGCTGGGGGCCGGCGTATTGGCTCAAGGATGGCCAGGCCTTCACGACGCTGGAGCCGTCGGAGGCTTTCAAGGACCACCCCCAGGCGGCCGAGATCAAGGACATCGTCCGGGTCGACCCGGCGACGGGCGAGCGGACGGTCCTGGTGTCCGCCCGCGAGCTGCTACCGCCGGGCGCCGCCCGGCCCCTCGAGCTCGAGAAATATGAGTGGTCGGAGGACACGACCACGTTGCTGATCTTCACCAACGCCCAGAAGGTCTGGCGCGAGAAGACCCGCGGCGATTATTGGGTGCTGCACCGCCCGACGGGCTCGCTGCGTCAGCTGGGCGGCGCCGCCCCGGCGGCCTCGTTGCTCTTCGCCACGCTGTCGCCGGACGGGACCCGTGTGGCCTACGTGCACGCGAACAACGTCTACGTGCAGTCCTTGGCCGACCTGGCCATCACCGCCCTGACGACCGACGGCGGACCGCACCGCATCAACGGCACGGCCGACTGGGTCAACGAGGAGGAGTTCCGCCTGCGCAACGGCCTGCGTTGGAGCCCAGATAGCCGGCACCTCGCCTACTGGCAGTTCGACACCACCGGGGTGAAGGATTTCTCGCTCGTGAACCTCACGGCGGGCAGCTACCCGGAAATCACGCCCATCGCGTACCCCAAGGTCGGCGAGGTCAACTCCGCCTGCCGCGTCGGCATCGTCGCGGCCACGGGCGGCCCGACCCGTTGGATCGAGTCCAACCCCGACCCCCGTAACCATTACATCCCGCGCATGGAGTGGACGCCCGACTCCACCCGCGTCCTCTTCCAGCAGCTCAACCGCCTCCAGAACACCAACGACGTGATCGCCGCCGACCCCGCGACGGGCGCGACGCAAGTTCTCTTCACCGACCGCGACGACACGTGGGTCGAGGTCATGGACGAGTTCCACTGGGTCGACGGCGGGCGTCGCTTCCTCTGGCTGAGCGAGCGCGACGGTTGGAAGCATCTCTACTCCGTGGGCCTCGCCGACGGGTCGGTCCGCTTGCTCACCTCCGGTGCGTTCGACGTCATCGGTCTGGCGGGTCTGGATGAAGCCCGGGGCTGGGTCTATTTCATCGCCTCGCCCGAGGAGCCGACGCGTCGCTACCTCTATCGCGCCCGCCTCGACGGGGCGGGGGAGATCACGCGAGTCACGCCGGCCGCCCAGCCGGGCAGCCATGCCTATGTGCTCGCGCCGGGCGCCCGCTGGGCTTTCCACACCCTCTCGCGCTTCGGTCAGCCGCCGGTGATGCAGCTGGTGAGTCTGCCGGACCACGCGGCGGTCCGCCCCTTGGTCGCCAACGCCGCCGTGCGCGCCAAGCTCGCCGCGCTCACGCCCGTCCGCACCGAGTTCCTCCGCCTCCCCTTGCCGGACGGCACGCTCCTCGATGCCTGGTGCCTC
>CAIRWP010000016.1 GCA_903882335.1 uncultured Opitutia bacterium
CCCTCGGCCTGGGGTCAGGCACATCATCGCTGCGCGCGATGAAGCCCGGGGAGAGTTGACCCGTTGATCAGTTGGCCAGTTGACGAGGGGGAGGCAGGGAGAGACACGGACCAGCAGGGACGCTGGTCCCTATCTGGCGCGAATGGTATTCGCGGGCGGTTGGGGGTTAGCGGTTGGCGGTTGGGTTGAAGAGGCTACAGGTGCACATCGACCCAGCACTCGATTCAGCACTCCGTACTCTGAACTCTGTACTCTGTCTCTTCCAGGTAGGGCTGACCGTCCTCGGTCGGCCGCAGGTCGGCCCCTACCCCTTCTTGCCGACCTTCGTCGCGCAGCCGCAACCGCCCGCGCAGCCGCCGTCCTTGCGCCGACGGGCCGCCGCGATCCACCGGCGGACGAGCCAGCCGGTGGCCGCGCCGACGAAGGCGCACACGAGGACGAAGTCGAGGCTCATGCGGGCGGCGCCAGGCGGCTGACGACCTGATAGACGAGGGCCGCGACAATCCAGGCGAGCGCGGTCATGTAGAGGAAGGAGCCGACGGCCCAACGCCAGCCGCCCGTCTCCTGCGCGAGCGTGGCAACGGTCGGGCCGCACTGCGAGCAGAGCGCGAAGAAGACCATCAGGGCGAGGACGGCCGCGAGCGAGAAGATCGGCGTGCCGGCGCGGGGCCCCGCGGACCACTTGGCGTCGCGCATGGCCTGCTGCAGGTGACCGCTGTCGGCCTCGGCGCCCTCGCCGACGGAGTAGGTGACGCCGAGCGTGGAGACGATGACCTCGCGCGCCGGGAAGCTCGCCAGGACGCCGACGGTGATCTTCCAGTCGAAGCCGCAGGGATCGAAGACCGGCTGGACCGCCTTGCCGAAACGGCCCATCCAAGACTGCTCGACGTAGGCGGCCTGCGTGCGCGCGGCGAGGACCTCGGCGGACGCGGCGGGATCGGCCGCGCGGACGCGGTCGACGACGCCGGGGTCGCGCGGGAAGTACGAGAGGGCCCAGACGATGAGGGTGATCGCGAAGATGACCGTGCCCGCCTTGGAGATGAACTCCGCCGCGTTCTGCCACATGCGCCACAGGACGTCGCGCGGCTTGGGGAGCTGGTAACGGGGCAGCTCGAGCACGAAGGGCTGCGGCTTCACCTTGAGCACAAGGCGGGTCAGCACGAAGGCGGTGGGGACGGCGAAGAGCAGCCCGACGCAGTGCATGCCGACCATGACGGCGGATTCCCAGCCGGGACCGTAGAGCGGACCGATGAACGCGGCGCACATGAGCGCGTAGACCGGGAAGCGCGCCGAGCAGCTCATGAACGGGACGACGAAGGCGGTGGCGAGGCGGGCCTTGGGATCCTCGATGGTCCGCGTGGAGAGCAGCCCGGGGATCGCGCACGCGAAGCCGGAGAGCATCGGGACGAAGCTCTTGCCGTTGAGGCCGCACCAGCTGAAGAGCCGGTCCATGATGAACGCGGCGCGCGCCATGTAACCGCTGTCCTCCAGCAGGCCGACGAATAGGAACAGAATCAGGATCTGCGGCAGGAAGACGAGGAAGGCCCCCACCCCGCCGAGCAGGCCGTCCGTGACGAGGCTCTGGAGCATGGGGGTCGCGTCGAGCGACGGTCCGACGACGCCCTTGAGGGCGTCCACGCCCGCCTGAATCCAGGCCATCGGGAACTTCGCGAGCCAGAAGACGGACGCGAACATCCCGAGCATGATGCCGAGGAAGAGGATCGGCCCGAGGACGCGGTGCAGGAGCAGGTGGTCGACGGCGGCGGTGCGCCCGGCCTTGCCGGCGCCTTCCGTCACCACGCCCTCGAGCGCCTTGCGGAGACGTTCGTAATGGACGAGCGGCTCGGCGGCCAAAGGGTTGTAGCCGGAACGGCGAACCTGCTCGCGCGCGGCCCGGATGGCGGGGTCGCGGTGCTCCTTGTCCCAGCCCAGACGCTCCGGCAAGGTCGCGTTCGTGTCGAAGAGCAGGCGTTGCGCCTCGGCGGACGAGATGACCTGGCCGGTGTCCGCGGCCACGTCATGCTGCAGCGTCGACAAAGCTTCGGCGATGTTGTCGGGCCAGACGACCGGCGGCAACAGGCGCCGCTCATCCGCCGCGCGCGCGATCGCGCGACGCACGTCGGCCACGCCTTCGCCCTTCCAGGCCGAAGCGAGGACGACGGGGATGCCGCCGAGGCGCGCGGACAGCCGGGCCGTGTCGATGCGCATCCCCTGCTCCCGCGCCACATCGGCCTGATTGAGGACCAGGACGGCCGGTCGACCGAGTCCGGCGAGCTGCGACGCGAGGAAGAGGTTGCGGAGGAGATTGGTCGCGTCGGCGACCACGACGATGACATCGGGGACGCGCTCCCCGGCGATTTTGCCGGCCAAGGCGTCGGTCACGACCTGCTCGTCGGGCGACGCGGCCGCGAGCGAGTAAAGCCCGGGGAGGTCGACGAGCTCGACCTTGCGGCCATCGCCGAGGTCGCAGGTGCCAGACTTGCGCGCGACGGTCACGCCCGGGTAGTTGCCCACGCGCTGGCGCAGGCCGGTCAGCGCGTTGAACAGC
>CAIRWP010000017.1 GCA_903882335.1 uncultured Opitutia bacterium
CGGGGAGAGGATGAAGGAGGTCGCGAGGTTCATCGGGGGATATCACCAGCCTAAGGCTTACCCCCGGACCGCAATCCTGAGACTTGTGAAGATTACCCGACGGCGAAGCGGCGAACCGGTGACGCCTCAGGCGTCGTCGACCCCGGTCTGGGCGGTCCGGCGGAACTTCCAGGCCATGGCCAGCGAAACGAGGATCAGCCCAGTCGCCAGCGCGACCCAGATGCCGGCCGCGCCCAAGCCCCAGACCCCGACCGGCAGGCCGAAGAGCCGGAAGCCCGCGGGGAACGCCAGCGCCAGCGCCAACGGCAGGCAGAACAGCCAGTACACGACGAACACGCTCCACGACGCCCAGGCGGCGCGGTTGACGGAGCGCAGCAGGTAGGCGGCCACCACCTGGACGCCGTCGAAGGGCGCCCACACGGCGGCGAAAATCAGCAAGGTCGAGGCGAGCGCGGCGGTCTCCGTCCCGGCCACGCCGTACGTCTGCATCAGCAAGGGTCGCAGTAGGATCATGCCGAGTCCGTAGACGGCCATGATGAGCCCGCCGAGGACCAGGGCCCCGAGCCCGACGGCCTGCACCTTGCGCGGGTCCTTGGCGCCGTAAGCCTCGCCGACGCGGATGCCGGCGGCGATGCCGAGCCCGAGCGGGAGCATGAAGGCCGCGGACGCGGTGCTGATGGCAACCTGGTGGGCGGCCTGCGCGGTGGCGTTGATCCAGCCGGCCATGACGGGCACGACCGCGAAGATGCCGACCTCGCTGAGGCTGTGCAGCCCGGCGGGCCAGCCGGTCTTCAGCAGGCGACGGAAGACAGCCAGCTGCAGCCCGTCCGCCCAGCGCACCTCGCCGCGGCCCGGCGTCCACCAGAGCCCGAGCAGCATGATGAGGCGGGCGGCGAGCGTCGCCCAACCGGCGCCGGCGAGCCCCAGCGCAGGAAAGCCCCAGTGACCGAACATCCAGAGCCAGTTGAAGAAGATGTTGGCGAGGATGCCGACGCTCAGCCACGCCAGCGAGATCCACGGCTGGTGCTGCGAATCGCGGTGCCCGCGCAACGCGTGGAACGCCAGGCCGGGCACCATCGCCCAGGACATGAGGATGAAGAACTCCCGGGCCTCGGCGCTGACCGCGGCGGAGGAACCGAGCAAGGGGATGAAGTCCGCGGCCGCGTGCGAGCCGATCGCGGCGACGACGCTGATGGCGACGGCCAGGACCATGCCATGCCGCAGGATCGCCGGCGCCGACTCCCCGACCCCGGCCCCGTTGTCCTGCGACTGGTAGACCGCGATCGCGCCGACGACCCCGATGCCGAAGACATACGGGATATAGTTGAGGTTCGAGGCCAGCGCGGAGGCCGCCAAGGCCGTCTCGCCGAGGTGACCGGCCATCGCCACGTCGACGACGAACATCAGGCCGTAACCGAGCATACCCAGCATGATCGGCACCGCCAGCTTGAGCGTCGGGCCGAGTTCGGAGCGGATGGTCGGGGCGGCGGTCAAGCCCCCAAGAGGAAAGGATTACCTTCCCATGGCGAGTCAGTTCTTCGGCAAGCGGTTCAAGGTGTAATAGGCGTCCGCATGGTCCAGCGCCTCACCACCGACCGAACGGAGACCGTCGGCATGCAACTCATGGACATGATGCTCGCGGAGGCCGTCCACCTTGAGGCGGACGCCGAGGCCGTCCGCGGCGACCTGGGCGGAGACGATGGCGTTCGGCGCGACCTGGATTTCCTCGCTGCCATAGGCGCCCGAATAGAGATAGGTGTGGCTGGTCATGCGGTAAGAGGCGACATCCGCCGCCCGGACCTTATCGACAGGCTTGGTAAAGGTGAGCTCGAACCCGTCGGGTCGGGCTTTCATCTCCTTGATGGCGAACGGCACGACACCGGTGTAACGCAGGCGCTGCAGGCCGTAGGCCTTGGTGCCGAGCGAGGACCATCCTCGGCTGGTCATCCCGACCATCAGCGAGCCATCCGGGGCAAAACTGAGGCGCACGATGCCGGCGGCGAAGCCGCCGACGAACGGAAAGCAGGCTCCCTGATACTCGCCATCGACCTTCTCCATGAACACCCGGCTGACCTTGGCGTCCGTGAACTCGGCCACGAACATCTGCCCGTCGAACGGACCGAACCGACCGCCGGCGGCGCAGACGGCGAGGTCGGTGCCGCTGCGACCCATCTTGTTGTAGGGCATCCAGACGGCAGGGGCGCGCATCTCGGGCAAGGCCTTCAAGGCCTCCGGGTAGGGCCGCTTCTCCGGGAGCTTGGCGGACAGCCTGACGGGCGACGCGGGCAGCTTCTCGGAGGCGATGCCTTCCGGATTCAGGAAGAACGCACCCGCACGGAGGTGGTAGATGGGCGTGGTCGGGATCCAGGTACCTTGCTGATCGACGCAGAACATGTCGCCGGCGAGATTCGCCCCGAGCCCGCACGGCGAACGCAGGCCGGCCACCATGGGAATGAACCGGCCACCCTCGCCCAGGACGCCACCCCAACCGCGCCACGGCGCCCGGTTGTCCGAGTGGTCGCCCATGTCGACATTAAGCGTGACCCAGAGCCGCCCGAGCCCGTCGCGCTTCGGACCGTAGGCATAGCCGTGGTAGGAGCCGGAAACGTTCCAGCCCGCGCCGGCGGTAAGATACTCGTCGGCGACACCGTCGCCGTTCGTATCGCGCAGGCGGGTCGTCTCGGTCCGCTGGGTGACGAGGAGATCCTTGCCGTCCCGCAACAGGCCGAGCGGTTCGTGCAGTCCCGAGGCGAAGAGCTGGTACGTCACCCGGTCGGGCTTGGGCGCGAGGACGCCATCGAGGAGCCAGACCTCGCCCTTGCGGATCGTGAGCGCGAGTTTGCCGTCGGCGGTCCAGTCCATGCCGCTGACCTCAAGCGCGAGGCCGTCGCCCGGCTTCCAATCCTTGGCGCGCGTATCCGCCACGGTGCTCGCGGTCAGGATATCGACGATTTCGTAGGACGGCGCGCCGGCGAGGGCGGCCGCGGACAGGAACGTGGCGACGACGGCTTTCATTTCCAAAGGTAGGTGAAGACGCGCCGACCGGCGGCGGCGGGGCCTTCCGTCGGCGCGAGCTCCGGAGGATGGTGGATGGCCGGGGTGAAGCCGGGCGCGGGGGTCCAGGTGACGATGCGCCGCAGGCCGCCGGCGACGCCTTCGAAGGTCTCCTCGACCTTCACGCCGACCTGTTCGTTGAGGAACGTGGGGTTGCCATGGGCGTCGAGGCGGTAGCCGAGGAAACGGCCAACAGGCTTAGGCCAGGCGACGACCCGTTCGCCGAGGGGCTTCTCGAAGGTGGGGAAGCGCGAGAACCACGTCTGGTAGGCGTCGAAGAACCGTCCTTTCCAGGCGAGGCCCGGCCCGCCCTGATCGCCATCATAGGCGAGATGCACGCCGGTCGGGAAACCGACCAGGATGGCGCGGACGCCCACGCCGTCCAGAAAAGCGCGCTGCACGACCGGACGCTCCTTGGGGACGATCTCAAACTCTCCGTGGCGGTTCCGCGGGAAGCCTTCGGGTTCGCCGTTGGCGCTTTCGGCGAACTTGTAGATGGCCGCGATCTGCTTGTCGGTGTCGCCCCCCAGGATCGACGGATTGAAGGATTTGCCACCGGGCCAGAACGAGGGCATCAACGTGCCTGGACGATAGCCAGCCGGGTTGATGAGGTATTCCTTGAGCCAGCCTTCCTGCAGGCGCGAGGCGATGTTGCTGATGTCGGGCCCTTGGATGCCCAGGGACGGACGGTCTCCCCAACGGTGGCAGGTGATGCAGCCCGCCCCGCCCTGCGTGCCCAGGAGCTTGCGGCCGGCGGTGTCGTCGCCGCCTGCGAACTTCAGGACGGCACGCGCATCGGCGGCACCCAGGAGCTTGGCGAGCTCCGCGGTGGACGCGCCATACTGCGGCATCCTGGTCTTCAGGTACGGACGCACGCGGTTCCCGCCGGCCATCACCTTAGCCAACCATTCGGGGCGGAGCTTGCCACCGACACCGGTCAGGGGCGGCGGATACCGGCCGGTGTCGCCGAGGTTGTGGTCGCCTTGGAAGTAGGGCTTGCGGGCGGCGTCGGGGCCGCCCTGACCGTCACGCTCATGACAGGCGACGCAGTTGAGCGCCTGCAAGGTCAGCTCGGCGGCGAGTTTCGGCGCGGCGGCCTCGCCCTTCCTCGCGAGGAATAGTTTCAGCGCGGCGCGCTGGGGCTCCGCAAGCGCGTAGCGCGGACCCCTGACGTGATCGGCGTCCAGACAGCCGCCATCGATCTTGCCCAACGCCACCGGCTTCGCGGCGACATCCTCGGGCAGGTCGTGACAGGCGGCGCACCGGGCCGCGAGGACGGCCTGGCGCCCGGCGAGGGCGAGCGTCTTATCCGCGACGACGGGGACGACCGGTTCGTCCAGACGTCCGTCGCTGCCGCGGAACGCGAGCAGATAGCCGGCGATGTCGATGGCGTCCTGGCGCTCCATCGCGACCTTCGGCATGCGTCCGTCGGTCCGCACCTTGAGCGGGTCGAGGATGAAGGCGCCAAGGCTATCGAGGCTGTGCTTGGCCTTGAGGTCGCCTAAGCCGACGCTGCGATGCGTGAACTCGGCAGCCTTGGGCGCGCCTTCGGGCGGGACGAAGTCCTGGCCGGGAGCATGACAGGCGACGCAGCCCATGGTATTGAACAACTCGCCGCCCCGGCCGCCGTTGACGTGCATGATCTTCGCCGGGCCTTTCGGCTCGGCCTTGGGCCTCAAGGAAGCGAGATAGTGCTCGACCGCGGCGAGCGTCCGGGCGTCCGCCCTGGCGAGGACCTGCGGCATGACCGCGCCGGGATGGACGGCCGCAGGGTCGGCGACGAACCGACGAAGCCATTCGGAGCGGACGCGTTGGGTGACCGTCGCGAGCGCCGGACCGCGCGGCGCGGGCAGACCGGTCCCGCCGCCGTGACAGTTCACGCAGCCGAGTTCGTTATAAAGGAGACGACCACCTTCGGCCGTCGGCGTCGCGGCGTGGAAACGCTCGAAGCCCGTGACGAGCGGTTCGGCGACCAGCGCGGCGCCGGCGAGCAGGATGGCGGCCCGAAGGATCATGCCGTCTCGCGGACGCACTTCTCGACGTAGGCGCGCGACTCGTTGATGAGCGCGGTGACCTCGGCGGTGGTCGGCATCACGGGGATGCCACGGGGCGTGGGGTGCATGAAGAGTTCGACCTGGCCGTCGAAACGGATGTCCCGTAAAGTCTTCACGATCGGGCGGTAGTCCAGCTTGCCGCGGCCGGCCATCTGGCGGAGTTCCTCCTCCTTCGAGGCCTTCCTGACGATACCCTCGGAGTGCTCCTGGAAATACATGAAGGGGAGGTTCTGGGCGCCGAGGTCGCGCAGGAGGGCCGGGATCTGGTCGGCCCACTCATGCAGGTGGTGCGGCGCGAAGGCCACGCCGAGCGCGGGGGACTTGTTCAGCTCGGCGAAGGCGCGGAGGGAGTCCGGATGGTGCAGCGCCTGGTTGGAGTGGTTCTCGATCGCGATGCGTACGCCGAGCTCCCCGGCCCTGGCGGCGTGGGGCTTCATCTCCTCGAGGAACTTCGCGATGGCCGCCTTGGCGGCCGCGCCGGAGGGATTCTTCGGGCCGGTGCTGCCGCAGACGACCGTCGTGCCACCGTGCTGCTTCACCCAGGCCATCTCGTCCTGAAGCTTGAAAGGTCCGAGCGGATAACGCGTGCTCACGCCGACCTTGACGCCGTGCTTCTTCAGCAGCGCCGCGAAGGCCTCGTCGCCCAGCGCGGCCGCCTGCTCGCGCTGGTCGCCGTGCACCTTGCACCAGAGGTCGATCGACTCGCTGCCGGTCTTGGCGACCTCGGGCAGGACCTCGGCGAGCGGGGCGTAGCCGTACATCGCGGACGACAGCACGTAGCGGAGGCGGAAGGGCTCCGCGGCCTGGGCCCGCAGGGCGGGCGCGGCGACGGCCGCGGCGGCGGCGAGGCCGGCGGAACGCAGGAATTCGCGACGGGAAAGCATGGCCTTACTTCTTGGCGACTTCGGCCTCGAGCATCTTGATCCACGGGCCGACGAAGGCGCCGTTGTCATGGAAGGTGCGGCCGCTGACCATGTTCCGGTCGATGACGACGGGGGCGTTGACGAAGACGCCGCCGCAGACCTCGAGGTCGAACCTGCACTTCGGCACGGTGGCCATGCGCAGGCCCTTCACGATGCCGGCACGGGCGGGGATCTCGACGCCGTGGCAGACGCTCATCATCGGCTTCTTGTTCTCCCAGAACCAACGGGTGGCGGCGAGCAAGGCCTCGTCCTCGCGGAGATACTCCGGGGCGCGACCGCCGCTGAAGAAGATGCCGACGTATTCCTCGGGTCTGATATCCTTGAAGGCCAGGTCGACGTTGATCGTGTAGCCCTCCCACTCCTTGGTGATCGTCCAGCCGGGTTTCACCTCATGGAGCACCGTCTGGTGGGGCCGCTTCTCCGGGGCCGCGAAGACCGGCTGGAAGCCGGCTTCCTGCAGGCGGTAGACCGGGTACATAGTGTCGAGCAGTTCGGTGGCGTCGCCGATGATGATGAGCACCTTCGGCTTCCGGGCGTTCTCGGGACGGTCCGCCCCCGAGGAGATCGCGGACTGGTTGCGGTTATCGACGAGGGCGGCGGAGGCGACGGCACCGAAGGCGAGGAGGCCGGCGAGCAGGAGACGGGACTTCATGGGGTCACCCAGTCTATCCTTTCTTGCCCGGGATGTCATTACAGCTATGATGCACCAAAAGTAAGGTTTTTGGTCAAAGCCATGCCCGCCCTCCCCCCTCGCCGCACCCCGCGGGTCGCCCTGCTCATCGAGACCACGCGGACCTACACCCGCGAGCTGCTCGCGGGGGTCCGCCGTTATGTGGCGGCCCACGGCCCCTGGTCGACCTACCTGGAGTTGCGCGCGCTGGATTCCTCCCCGCCCACTTGGCTCAAGGATTGGGACGGCGACGGCATCCTGACCCGTACCTTCGGCGCGGAGACCTCCCGGCTGGTCGCGGCCACGGGGTTGCCGGCCGTCGAGCTGCGCTCCACCCACTTCACCGGCGGGCGACCGTTCGTCGGCTGCGACAACGCGGACATCGGCCGCATGGTGGCCGAACATTTCCATGAGCGGGGTTTCCGGCACTTCGCGGCCTACAGCCAGCGCAATGAGCGCTTCTTCGTCGAACGCGTCGCCAACTTCCGGAAGGTGGTCCGCGCCTACGGACATCGTTGCCATGAGCTCCCCGAGGATCACCCGGAGCGAGCGCCGGATTGGGAGCAGAGCCAGCGCCGCCTGATCCGGTGGATCGCCCGGTTGCCCAAGCCGGTCGGCATCTTCGCCGCGACCGACCAGCTCGGGGTGCGCTTGCTCGAGGCCTGCCAGACGGCGGGCGTGCCGGTCCCCGAGGAGGTGGCGGTCGTGGGCGCCGAGAACGAGGAGACGCTGTGCAGCTTCACCACGCCGCCCCTGTCCTCGGTCCGCTTCGACGGACACGGGGTCGGCTACGCCGCCGCCGAGTTGCTCGACCGCCTGATGCGCGGCAAGGCCGCCCGCGCCAAGCCCGTGCTCCTCGCGCCGAAGGGCATCGTCGTGCGGGGTTCCTCCGGCGAGGTGGTGATCCGCGACCGGCTCGTCGCCCGGGCCGTCGCGCTCATCCGCGAGGAGGCGGTCCGCGGGCTCGACGTCAACGCGCTGACCACCCGGCTGGGCGCGTCCCGTAGCACCCTCGACCGCCGCATGAAGGCCGCGCTCCAGCGCTCGCCGAAGGACGAGATCCGGCGCGTCCGCTTCCGCGAGGTGGAGCGCCTGCTGCGCGAAACCAACCTCACCATCGACTTGATCGCGGAGCAGACGGGCTTCACCCACAGCCACTACCTCCAGACCGCGTTCAAGGCGCGCTATCGCCAGACCCCTGGCAGGTTCCGACGTTCGCCGACCTGAGCCGACGAAAAAGGGCGGGACCCTAGGAGGTCCCGCCCTTCGGCAGCGGAGGAAACTTCCGCCTCTTAGATCTCGTCGGCGCGCAGCCAGCGGAACGACACCAGCTTGATGCGGCGGCCGAAAACGGCGTTGGCCATGTAGGGTAAGGGACGCGTGGGCAATTCGCCGGGGTAGACGCCGCTCACCGGAATGGAGTCGCCCATCGGGGCCTTCCAAGGCTCGATGCGCGGGTCGACGTACTCCGGCAGGCGCTGGTAGACAGCCTCGCACCAGGCGCGCGCGTTGCCCTCGGCGGTCATCACCTCGCCGAGCGAACGGACGGTGAACGTCTCGTCGCGCACCGACATGATCGGCGCCAGACGGCGCAGCAGGTCGGCCTGACGGGGCCAGCCGGGCAGACCTTCCGAGGAATTACCCACCGAGGCCTGCGGGTTGATGTAGTCGGCCGAGAAGCCGGCCGGATTGAGTTTATTGCTCGGGTCCGCGACCGGGGTCGTCGGCTTGCCGTAGGTCGCCGCGGTCAGGTTGTAGGCCTTCTTCGTCGAGTCGGTCTGGGCGAGGCTGGCGCCGGACTGTTGCAGTACCTCGAGGGCGGACTGCAGGGCCCCGCGCAGGCACGGGTCGGTCGCGCTGCCGTCGAAGGCCATCAGCTGGCGGTTGACGAACTCGGAGAGCGAGAGGAACGGCCCGCGGATGCGGACCTGCTTCACGATCTCGGTGGCGAGGGTGTCGAGCTGGGCATCGGTGAGCGCGGCGTAACCGGTCAAGGCGGTGACGCGCGACGTGCCCAAGGTCTCGGGCGAGGGCATCATCCGCACGAGGGAGGTCCGGCCGGCGCCGACGCTGTCCATGGTCGCGGCCGTCGCGCCCGACTTGAGCACGGGGATGCGCTGGTCACGGAGGCTGCCGAGGACGGCGCGCCAGGCCGGCACCGAGGTGCTGTTCACGTTGAACTGGCCGTTGACGGTCAGGTAGGCTCCCAGTTTCAGCCAGGCATCGGGGATGCGGGGGCCGCCGGCGGCGGTCAGGTTGGAGTTGCTGAACGTGTTGGGCGCGGTCCAGGTGACCGAGTCCCGGGCGGCCAGGTCGAGTTCGGCCGCGTTGAGGGCCGGCTGGTAGGCGCGGTTGGCGAGCGGCACGGATCGATCGATGGCCTTGGCCCAGGAGGCCTTCAGCGCGGTGACGGTGGCGAGACCCTTGCTGTCGTCGTTCAACTGGGACCAGGCGGTGTAATCGGGGGCCAAGGAGGAGACGAACCAATCGTCGAAGAGGAGGTGGTTGAGGCAATACCGGTCATCGTGCTGGAGGAAGGCCTTGGGTACCTCGTTGCGGGTCTTGTAGGTTTGGCCAGCGTTTGACATGAACCAACGGCCCACCACGTCGTCGGCCGGCAGAATCGGGGAGGCGTCGGAATTGCCGATCAAGCCGTAGATGAAGGGTGGCGCCGGGTTGAAGCCTCGGGCGTCCCAGTTCTGCAGGTCAGCGAGCGACTGCAAGGGCGTCACCGGCTGCTCGGCGACCACCGCGGTGTTCAGGCCCGTCGCAGAATCGATCCCGGAGACGACGTAGCCGCGGAAGGTGGTCGGGTCGTTCTGCGGGGCATAGCTGTCGCTCCAGCCCGACATCGGGCGCCACCAGAGGTCGAAGGGCGCGTTGATGGGGTGCATGCATCCGAAGTAACGGATGCCGTTCTGCACGGACCCCGTCCCGCCGATCTGGTTGAGCCCGTTGTAGACGAGCACCTCGGCGGACTTATCGCCCAGCTCGGTGTAGCAGGTGAAGGGGCTCGACTGCAGCGCCCCCCGGGAGACGATCCCGTAATCCGCAGCGGTGAAGCCGGTGGAGTTGACCACGGAGCTGCTCAGGCTGTAGTTGTTGAGCGTGGACCCGTCGTTGGCCATGCGCATGCCGAAGGCGAACGTACCGAACGGACGGGAAGAGTTCACCACGCTGTCGTAGGCATAGCCCAGGGGGATGTTGGGGTCGTCCGGACCGTAGAGGGACTGGAAGAGCCACATGGCCGAGTCGGTCCAGATGTCGTTGCCGAAGCTGAAGCGGATCGGGGTGGAGCGCGCCCAGTTGAGCGAGGCGCCGAGGTTGACGTCCATACCGATCGAGTCGCGGCCGGTGTTCACCTTGCGCATCGCGAATCCCATGGACCCGCGAGCCGGTTGCGGCGTCGTGTCATCGCGCCAGGTGAGCCAGAGACCCGCCCCGCCGTTGTAGCCGGCGCTGTAGCCCGGCTTGATATTGAAGGAGGCGACGGCGCCGGCCGGGTTACCGCGGGCGGTGGTGTCGTAGAGCCAAGGGAAACCACCAACCGCCGGCGCGCGGGCGCCAGCGATGGAACCGCTGTCCCGGATGGAGTAGACGCGGGTCTCGCCCGGCCCCAAGTCCATGGTGCCACTGGGCGAGACCGTGCGGAGCTGCAGGGCGTCCCAGCGGTTGATGCCGAACCAATAGCCGATGGGCACGATGACGGGGTCGATCGTGGTGCTCGTCAGGGCCAGGCTGAAACCGATCGGCAACTGGTCGCCCTTGATGCTCAGGGTCAGGTCCGGGACCTTGATACGGACGTTGTAGGGGTTCCAGAAGGTGATGACCGGTTGCAGGATGATGTGCCGCTGGTAGAGGCCGGCGCCGTTGGTCGTGGCGGTGGCGGAGAAGACGAACTGCATGCGCGCGACCACCGGGTGACGGTAGACCGTCTCGTGGTAGTTGTACATCGGGTTGCTCTGACCGGTGGAACCGCGGTCGGTCGGGGGACGCATCTCGACGACGCTGTTCGGCGTGCCCGCGACCACCGCCTTGCGGTATTGCAGCATGTAGTCGACCATCGTGTTCCAGCTGCGGATCGGCGGGATGAAGCCGAGGCCGCGGTAGGTGCCGTTGTTGGCGCCCGTGTAATCGATGTTGCCGGCACCGATCGCACTGTAGTCGGACCACCAATACAGCAGGGCGTTGCGACCCTTGTTGCCGCTGGCGGGCGCCTGGCTGTCGAGGAAAGGCCGGCCGTAGAGCAGGTCGGCCCCGTTGGCGTTGGCGGTGATCTTCGGGCGGTTGCGGAACAGCGGCAACCGCACCTCGCGGTTCGGGTCGGCATCGTTGATGTGATCCCAGGTCTCGGCCAGGAGCGACAGGTCGCGGCGGAAGCCGCCGTTGGCCGCATTGATCAGGAGGCCCGGCGAGTAGGTCGTGTAGTCATGGAAGCCCGCCTTGTTGGCGACGCTCACGGTGACGAGCCCGGACTTGACGGCGGCGTCGAAGCTGGCGCGCGACGGCAGGGTCAAGGCGGTCGTCGGCTGTGTCAGCCCCAGCGCCGTGAAGTCGACGGTCCCGAAGGTGCGGGCCCGACGGGTGGCCTCGAGGACATCGGTGACACTCGAGCCGCCGATCGGCGCCGGCGGCGTGTCGAGGCTCACGAGGGCCTTCTGGTTCTCGCCCGACACCCACCAGGCGAACGTGCTGTCGGAGGGCTGGTTGGTGAGGCTGGCCGGGAAATCCTGCGCGGTGAGCGTCACGCGATCGGTCACATCCACCGGGGCGGTGTTGACGCCGACGAGCGGGGAGGAATACGCGAGGGCGGGCGAGAGCAACGCCGCCAGGTTACCGGAGTTGGTCCAAAGCGGCAGCTGGCTGGGAGCCGCGGCGACCGGCGGCTTCTGCGGGCGCGGGCGGACGGGGCGAGGCGTGTTCGGGTCGAGCGGTTTGACCGGGGCCGGTCGCGGCAGACCCGGGGTGGCGTTGAAAATACCCTGGAAGGTGCCGCCGACGGGCCGGGTCGGCGTGAAACGAGCATAGGGCGGCAGCGGCGGCGCCGGGGGCGGCGGCGCCACCGGGGCGACCAGCGGCTCGTAGGCATTGGAGGTCAGCCAGCCAAGGAAACGCCCGCGGGCGGAGATGGTGCCCGTAGTCTTATTATAATTATCGGTGGCCTTGAGGTTGTAGTCCGGGCGCTGCAGCGGACGGCCGAGGTAATTGCCATTTAAAATCTCGTGGTCGAGACCTTCCCAGCTGCGCCAGACGCCGAGGATCGGGAAGTCGAAGGTGTCGGTCGCGGACGGGTCGTCGTAGGCCGAGGCGGGGGCGGTGATGCGGGTGTCCGGCCCGAGCATCTGCTGCATGCTGCCCTGCGCGAGGCGCAGCGAGGCGACGGTGTTGAGGCGGGCGCGCGTCAACAGCACGCTGTTGATCGCGAGCCGCGACTCGACCTTGAGGAAGGCGGCCAGGACGATGATCACGATCACCAGAGCGGCGGCCATGACGAGGGCCAGGACCAAGGAAAAACCTTGGCGCTTGGCCGGGGGGTTAGACGGCTTCTTATCCATGCCATTATTTAAGGGATTA
>CAIRWP010000018.1 GCA_903882335.1 uncultured Opitutia bacterium
CGCGAAGGCTGGGGTACCCTCGACCGCGCCAAGACCGTCGAAGGCCAGCGTCCGAAGGACCTGATGGATCTCTTCTACACCATCGTCGACAAGATCCCTGAGCCCTACGCCGAAGGTTCTTCCCGCGGTGCCGCCGCCGGCTTCAAGTCCCGCGCCGAGGCCCTCGCTAACCCGCTCCAGATCATGGTGACCGCCATGCTTTACTCCGATTACGTCGGCCGTATCGCCGTCGGTCGCGTGACCGCCGGCAAGATTTCCCCAGGCATGCCGGTCATGATGGTCACCCGTAATGGTGAACAGTTCAAGCAGCGCGTCCTGGAGGTCGAGGTCTTCGAGGCCCTTGGCCGCGTCAAGACCCAGGAAGCCTCCGCCGGCGACATCTGTGCCGTCATCGGCCTCGACCATGTCGAAATCGGTGCGACCATCACGGACATCGAGGACCCCCGTCCGATGCCTCCCGTCAGTGTCGACGAGCCCACCGTGACGATGGCCTTCCGCGTCAACGATTCCCCCTTCGCCGGTCGGGACGGCAAGTTCGTCACCGGCCGTCAGGTCGGCGAGCGCCTCATCAAGGAACTTGAGAAGAACGTCGCCCTCCGCGTCGATCGCGAGACGGGGGCCGACGCCTGGAAGGTCTCGGGCCGTGGTCTGATGCACCTCGGCGTGCTCATCGAGACGATGCGCCGCGAAGGTTATGAACTCTCCGTGGGTAAGCCCACCGTGATCATGAAGCAGATCGATGGCGTCGAGTGCGAGCCCGTCGAGACCTTGGCCGTCGACTGTCCGGAGGCCTCCCAGAGCGACGTGATGTCCTTGGTCCTCGGCCGTCGGGGCGAACTCCGCTCCATGGACGCCAAGGCCGGCACCAGCGGCTGGATCCACATGGAATTCAAGGTCCCGTCCCGCGCCCTCTTCGGTCTGCGCACCCTGATGCTCACCACCACCCGGGGTGAAGCCGTCATGTACCACAACCTCCTTGGCTACGAGCCCGTCAAGGGCGAGGCCCCGCACCGCGCCGCGGGCGTGATGATCGGCGGCGAGGGCGGTGCCGTCACCGCCTACTCCCTCGACCGCCTGTACGACCGCGGTGACTTCTTTGTGAAGCCGACCGACGAGATCTACCAAGGGCAGGTTGTCGGCGAGCATTGCAAGGATAACGACCTCGAGATCAACCTCGTCATCAATAAGAAGCTCTCGAACGTGCGCGCTTCCGGTTCCGATGACGCCGCCAAGATCAAGCCGATGCGTCAGATGTCCCTCGAGGCCTGCCTCGAGTACATCGAGTCCGACGAGCTGGTCGAGATCACCCCGAACTTCATCCGCATGCGTAAGCGTTACCTCACGGAAAACGAGCGCAAGCGCTTCGACAAGTAAGCTAGCCCGTGCGGGTCAGTTGAAACCGATGACCGCCATCCGCCAGGATGGCGGTTTTCATTTGCCAGCGTGCCGAGGGGAGGCGCGCCGCGACCTTCTCCGGCCATTCCACGACCACGTTCCAGGGCGACTTCGCCAGGTCCCAGATCAGCAGGTCATCGAAGGCCTCCGGGCGCGTTAGCCGATAGGCGTCGACGTGGAAGATCTGACGCCGGCCGTCGTAGACGTTGAGCAGGGCGAAGGAGGGGCTGGTGATGTCGCCCGTGACGCCCAAGCCGCGGACCAGTCCGCGGACGAACGTCGTCTTGCCCGCGCCAAGGTCGCCCTCGAGCGCCAGGACGGTGTCCGGGGGTAGTAGGCTCGCGAACGCCTCGGCGGCCCGCTCGGTCTCTTCGCCCGAACGGGTGACGAGACCGGCGGTCCAAGTCGCGAGTGCGGCGGGTGAGCCCATGGGCGCAGTCTCCCCGCCGTCCAGTCCGGGGCAATCCGCAAACAAAAGACCCGGCCGCGGGGCCGGGTCTTGGGCGGGGGACTCGTGGGCTCGCTTACGAGACGATGCCCAGCGGCTTGATGGTCTTCCAGCCGCCGCGGGTGAAGTCGGGGCACTGGATCGGCATCGAGCCGTCCTTCACCGAGCGGACGGAGATCTCGAGGATCGAGGACCAGTCGGCCGCGTCGTAGACGGTCATGTCCGGGGTGATGCCCTGGCGCAGGCAATCGAGCATGCGGTAGTTCATCACGTGGTCCATGCCGCCGTGGCCGCCGACCTTCTTGGCCGACTCGCCGACCTTCTTGATGAGCGGGTGCTGGTTGGCCTTCATGAAGGCGTCCAGCTTCTCCTTCTCGAGCCAGCTGTGGGCGTTGAGCTTCATCCCCTTGACCGAGGGGTGGTCGTTCGCGCCGTCGACGGCGAGGCGTCCGGGATAGCCGAAGAAGGTGGCCTTGCTGCCGCTCAGGGCGTTGATGCGCGAGTAGGGGCGGGGGCTCACCACGTCGTGCTGGATCATGATGGTGCGGCCGAGCTGCGTCTTGATGATCGAGGTGTTCATGTCGCCGCACACGTACTTCTCGTCCTTGTGCTTGCCGCCGTTGGGGTTCTTGCGGTCGCGGAATTCGGTGAGGTTGCGCTCCGGGGAGGAGACCGACACCACGAACTTGAAGGCGTCGCCGCGGCCGATGCCGAGGTACTGGGCCACCGGGCCGAGGCCGTGGGTGGGGTACAGGTTGCCGTCCATGAAGGTGTGGTAGTTGCGGCGCCAGCCGCCTTCGCTGCCGAGGCTCCAGAGGACGTTCTGCGAGAGGTCGTGGATGTAGGCGCACTCGGCGTGCTTGAGCTCGCCGAAGAGGCCCTGGCGGGCCATGTGGAGGACGAAGAGTTCCTCCTCGCCGTAGCAGCAGTTCTCGATGATCGCGCAGTGGCGCTGGGTCTTCTCCGAGGTATCGACCAGCTGCCAGCATTCGTCGACGGAGACGGCCGCGGAGACCTCGATGAAGGCGTGCTTGCCGCACTCCATGGCCTTGACGGCCATCGGCACGTGCCATTCCCACGGCGTGGAGATGTAGACGACGTCGATGTCGTCGCGGGCCACCATCTTCTCCCAGGCATCCTCGGTGTCGGTGTAGACGATCGGCTCCTTGCCGGTCTTCGCCTTCACGTGGTCGAAGGCGCGCTTGGCGCGTTCGGGCTTGAGGTCGCAGACCGCCACGACTTCAGCGAAGTCGATGTTCACGGCCGAGTTCACGTGCGTCATGCCGCGCGAGAGGCCGATGAAGGCGCAGCGGACTTTCTGCAGGGGCTTGGTCTGGAGGTCCCAGACCGGCTTGTTGCCGGCGGGGCGCGGGCGCGTCGCGGAGATGTCTTGCGCGTTCAGCAGTTTCAGGGCCTTGGGATCCGGAGCCGCTTCCGCGGAGGGGAGGGCGCTGAGGCCAAGGCCGACGCCAGCGAGGGCGCCGAACTTCAGGAAATCACGACGGGAGTTCTTTTCGGGGAGGCTCATGGGGGTGCTTTCCAAGACAGCCGAGGACCGCCTTGGTTGCAATGCTTAGCCTAGGGACTTTTCTTTAACGGACTAGGTTACGAAACCTTGGGCCCATTTAATCCCGAAGACCGCCAAGTTACGCACGATATGCCCCATAAAGCAGGGCAATAGCGAACGCGACGGGTTGAGTGGGTTGAAGCGACTGAGGTACAGCCAGACCGCCGTCAGGAACTCGAACGTCAGCATGATCACCTGCTTCTCGTCGTGCAGGTTGAAGTTCAGCAGATCGATATGAATCAACGCGAATACCGTCGAGCCGCCGAGGATGAGGAAGAGCAGCTTGCGTCCCGTGAAATGGCTGGGCGCGGCGAAGCCCCGGAAGACGGCTTCCTCGGTCACGGCCGCCCCGATGAGCCCCAGCAGGCCGATGAGCGGCAGCTGGGATTGGCTTGCGGTCACGTCGAAGCGGATCTCGACCGCCGCTTCGCCGACGGTGATCAGGAGAGCCCCCGCCGCGGCGACCAGGTAGGCCGCGGCCGGCGCGAGGGTGGTGCCGGGCCAGAAGCCTTCGGCTCCACCGGTCCGGCGGCGCAGACGAAACTCGCCGTACCACGCGGCGAGGACGCAGAGACCGAGCGCGAAGGCGAGGAGGGCTTCGGTCGATTTCTCCATGGTTCAGCGGATGCCCAGCACCCAGGCTCGGTAGCCCGGGGAAGCGTGGTCGGCCTGCACAACGAGCCACTGCGGCACGGCGTAGGGATGGCGGGCGTGGACCCAGGTCTCGAGGTCGCGTGCCTTGGCGGCGGCGAACTTGAAGGTCAGGCGGTACTCGTCCTCGGCTTGGACGCGCCCCTCCCAGGTGTAATGGGAACGGAGCGGGCCTTCGACCTGGGCGCAGGCGGCGAGCCCGGCGGCGACCGCGTCCCCGGCGAGGCGGTCGGCCTCCTCGCGCGAGGGCAGGGTGGTCCAGGCGATACCGACGGCGTCAGTCATGCCCTTCGCCGTCCCCTTGCAGGTACTTCTCGGTGATGATCTCGATCAGCATGTCGCGGGCTTCCTTCACCGAGTCGACGTGCACGTAGAAATTACGGTCCTCGGGCGAGACCATGCCCCATTCCTGGAAGGTCTCGAAGTTGACCACGTTCTTCCAGAACGGGGAGCCGAACAGCAGGACCGGGAACTGCTTCTTGGTCTTCCGGGTCTGGATGAGCGTCAGCATCTCGAACAGTTCGTCGAAGGTGCCGAAGCCGCCGGGGAAGGCCACGAGCGCCTTGGCGAGGTAGAGGAACCAGTACTTGCGGACGAAGAAATAATGGAACTCGAGGTCGAGCTCGGGCGTGATGAAGGGGTTGTGCTCCTGCTCGAAGGGCAGCGAGATGCCGAGGCCGACGGACCGCCCGCCGGCTTCGTGCGCGCCGCGGTTGGCCGCCTCCATGATGCCGGGGCCGGCGCCGGAGCAGACGAGGAAGCGCTGCCACTCCGGCAGCTGGAGCGACCATTTCGTCATCTCGTAGGCCAGCTCGCGGCAGGCCTCGTAATAAGCCGAGCTGCGGAGGTCGATCTCGGCGACGCGGAGTCGGTGGGCGCACTCGGCGCCGTCGCATTGGCCGCTGGCCGCCAGGGCCTTGGCTTCCTCGAGGCGCTTGCGCGCGACCTCGGGGGGCAGGGTCCGCGCCGAGCCGAACATCACGACGGTGTTGCGGACGTTGTGCTTCTTGAACCGCAGGTGCGGCTCGGTCATCTCGGTCAGTACCCGGATGCTCCGTGCTTGGGGGCTCCCCATGAATTCGGGGTTAAGGTAGGCCTTGGGAGGGGTGGGGCGCAGTTTCCCTTTTTCCGGCGTCATGCGGCTATCCTCCCCCGCTTCTGGTCTCCTGCAAGCCGGGAAGCGGGAGGCTTGACACCCCCCGAGGGGTGCCCTTGGCTGGAGGCTTCAAACGCCATGCAACCCACCTACCGCCCGTCCAAGATCTCCCGCGCCCGCAAGTGCGGTTTCCGCGCCCGTTCCAAGACCCCCGGTGGCCGTAAGGTTCTGGCCAAGCGCCGTGCCATCGGTCGCAAGCGCCTCGGCGCCTCCTAAGTCCGATGCGTCTCCCGCGGGAGCGCCGGATTCGCGCCTCGGCCGATTTCGCCCGCATCCGCAACACTGGCTCGCGGCTCGACTGCGGGCCTTTTCTTTTGAATTTCAAGAAAGGGGAGGGGGTTGCCCCCGCCCGTTTCGCCGTCATCGCCGCCAAGAAGACCTTGCCGCTGGCCGTCGACCGTAACCGGGCCAAACGCCTGGCTCGGGAGCTGTTCCGCTCGGATCCCGGGGCCTTTCCGCCGGGCGCCGAGGTCGTCTTGGTCATCCGCTCGGGCATGCTTCGCCGGCGGCTGTCGGAACTGCGGAAAGTTTTCGCCGAGGCCGCCCGCCGGATCGGCACCGCGGCGGCGGGCCCTACCGCATGAGCGACGAGCGCCCCTCCTGGGCCGCGTGGCCCGTACTCGGGCTGGTGCGCTTTTACCAGCGTTGGCTTTCGCGTCCCCTGCATGCCTTGGTGCCCGGTTCGGGCTGTCGTTTCGATCCGACTTGCTCGTGCTACGCCGCCACCAGTCTGCGGCGGTTCGGTTTGTTTCGCGGTGGCTGGCTGGCGCTGCGTCGTCTCTGCCGTTGCCACCCGTGGGGCGGTTCCGGTGTCGACGAGGTGCCGGAACGATGACCGCGGGGAGGCCGGCGGGACTTGAATAATCTCGCCCTGTCTAGGCGGTTTTACGCATAGTGGCCCCGTGAGGACGTTGCTCGCTCGGATTCTCGGCTCAAGGCAGGGAGGGACGTTGCTGCTCGCCCTGACCTACGTGCTGCTGGGTTCTCTCCTCCGCCTTGGTTTGCTGGTGGCGAGCGCCGGTCACGTCTCGTGGGGGCTCGCGACCTTCGGCGCCCTGGTCGTCGGGCTCGCCTTCGACCTGGTCATGGCGTGGTTTCTCACGCTGCCCTTCGGCCTGCTGTCGGCGTGCTGGCCGTCGCGCGGCTGGCGCTTCCCGCTCGTGGCTGCCTGGGGCTTCGGCGCGTTCCTTTTCACCTTCTGGAAAGTCTCCGAGATCCTCTTCTGGGAGGAGTTCGGCGTGCGCTTCAACTTCATCGCGGTCGACTACCTCGTCTACACCACGGAGGTCGTGAAGAACATCAAGGAGTCCTATAACCTCCCGCTGATCATCGCGGTCGTCGCGCTGGTCGCCGCCACCGCCTACCTGGCTTGGCGTCGGCTCGGCTGGACCGCCGCCTGGCATGCCGGCGCCGTGGTCGATGCCGCGCCCCGCTGGCGCGCGTTCGCGGCATTACTCGCGCCTCTGTTAGTCCTGTTGGGCGTGGCCTATGCCACCGGACGACACGACCTGCAGGTCACGGCTTCCGTCCATGACTCGTTAGGTGAAAGGCTGACGGCTGGTCTGCGCCACATGGGCGCTCCGCAGCCGGGCTGGGCCAATGGCTACGACACCGAGATCGCCAAGAACGGCGAGTACGCCTTCCTCGCGGCCTTCTGGGCCAATCAACTGGACTGGAAGCGTTTCTACCCTTCACGTCCTGCGGCCGTTTCGGAACTGGCCGCGCGCCTGACCGCCCAAGGCGCCCCGCTCGCCGCCGGCGCCACGACCGACATCCTCCGCCGGGTCCCCGGTGTCGCCGGCGCCCGCAAACTCAACGTCATCCAGATCACCGTGGAGAGCCTGAGCGCCAAGTACCTCGGTTGCTACGGGGTCAACGACGACGAGGACAAGGTCGATTATGGCAAACTCGGCCTGACCCCGAACCTCGACCGGATCTCCCGCGAGTCCCTGTGGTTCAGCCGCTGCTACGCCGGCGGGACCCGCACGGTCCGCGGCATGGAGGCGCTCACCTTGGCCATCCCGCCGATTCCCGGTCAGTCGGTGCTGCGGCGCCAAGGGTGCGAGAACCTGTCGACGCTGGGCTCGGCCCTGGCGGATCAGGGCTACGACACCGCCTTCATCTACGGCGGCGACGGGTTCTTCGATAACATGAGTTATTTCTTCGGCGCGAACGGCTATCGCATCGTCGACCAGCCCGCCGCCCTCAAGGCCGGCCGGAAGATCAGCTTCGCCAACGCCTGGGGCGCGTGCGACGAGGATGCCTTCGCCTGGTCGATGGCCGAGGCCGACGACGCCCATGCGGCCGGCAAGCCTTTCCACCACTTCATCATGACGACCTCCAACCACCGGCCCTACACCTGGCCGGAGGGAAGGATCGCGCCCACGCTGCGCAACCGTCAGGGGGGCGTCGCCTACACTGACCATGCCATCGGGGAGTTCCTGAAACGGGCCGCCGCCAAGCCTTGGTTCAAGGACACCGTCTTCGTCATCGTCGCCGACCATTGCGCCTCCGTCGCGGGCAAGCGCGAACTGGAGATCAAGAAGTACGAGATCCCGTTGTTCATCTGGGCGCCCGGCCTGGTCCCCGCCCGCAAGGTCGACTTCATGATGAGCCAGATCGACTACGTCCCGACCTTGCTGGGGCTGCTCAAGCTGCCGTACGCCGGACGCTTCGTCGGTGCCGATGCGCTCGCCCCCGGTTACCAGCCGCGCGCGTTCATCAGCAACTACCAGAAGGTCGCCGTGTTGCGGCCGGATGGTCTGCTGACCGTGCTCAAGCCGGTCCGTCAGGTGGCGCAGTTCCGCGCCGACCTCGCCACAGGCGCCCTCAGCCCGTTACCCTCGCCCGATACCGAGGCCGCGGCCGAGGCGATCCAATACTACCAAGGCGCCGATGAACTCTTCAACCGCGGTGGACTCGCCCATCCCGCCCGCTGACCGCCCGTCGCTGCTCCGGCCGCTCCTGGCCGTCGCCGCGATCCTGACCTTCTTCGGTTTTCGCGGGACCGGCGGGGAGTGGCTTGATTTTCAGGTCCAGGCCTGGTTCTGGGACGGGCGGGACTGGCTCATCCCGAAGAACTCCGGTTGGCCGCACACGCTCGCCTACACCGGGCCGAAGGTCCTGCTTTATCTTTTCGCGCTGGGCTTGCTGTGGGCGATCGCGCGACCGACTCGTGCCCCGGCCTGGCTGGGCCGCCGGCGGGCCGTGTACCTCTTCCTGTGTCTGGCCGCGGTCTCCGTCGCCTGCACCCAGCTCCGGGAGGTGACCTTCATGGCCACGCCACGTCAGCTGACGATGTACGGCGCGAACCCGGGCTTCCCGCACCTGCTGCTTTTCGACGCCAAGCCGCCCGGTTACCCGAGCGATGCGTTTCCCGCCGGGCACGCCAGCGGAGGCTTCGCGCTCCTGGCCTTAGCCTTTGCCTGGCCTTCGGCGGTCGCCCGCCGTCGAGGCGTCTACATCGCCCTGTTGGTCGGCGGCTGGATGGGCCTCTACCAGGTCGCCCGCGGTGAGCATTTCCTCTCGCACACGCTCGCGACGGCGGCCTTGGCTTGGCTGCTGGCGGCCGTGCTGGCGCGGGTCTGCCGCCCGTCCGGGGTCAGTTCGACCAGTTGACGAGGTTGTCCGAGCGCTGGGGAGCCGGGTCGGCGTCGTCGAAATAGCTCGTCGGGATCATCCCGGTACGGACCATCGTCTTGGTGGTTTCCGGGTCGAAGTACTCGTTGAAGCTAGGCTGGTCGCCTTCGGTCGTGGGCAGGGCGAAATTAGGACCGCAGCTCACCAGGAGGAAGTTGGCGGACAGCCAGTTGCCGTAGGGCGGGTAATAGGCGCCGGTGGTGAGGTTCTGCACGGAGACCCCCGCGGAGCTAAGCACGCGGTAGCGGTACTCGTAGGGATTGCCCCACGGGTCGCGGAATTCGAGCGCAGAGGCGATGTTGGCCAGGTCGGCCGGGAGGGCGTCGAGGCGGGTGGCGAAGACCGTGACGGGGATGTCGTCGAAGGCGACGAACGGCTTGGGCTTGCGGTTGGCGCCGTTCGGCAGGCTCGTCGAGTTGTAGGGCCAGATCTCGACGGCGAAGCCGCCGGCGGCGATTTGCCGGGTGTAGATGATACGCCGGCCGCTGAGCTGGTCGAAGAGGTCCGTGCGGAAGCCGCTGAAGTGAGCGGAGGTGCTGACCGACGTGCCCGGGACCGCGCACGGGTAGTCACCGTAGGTCTTCTTGAAGTTCTCGCAGGCGATGATGATGCGCTGGATCTCGCCGCGACCGCGGGCCTTCATGCGGGTGTTGGACACGCCGCGGTAGAGGCCGAAGGTGGCGGAGGCGAGGATCATGATGATGGTGATGACCATCAGCAGTTCGATTAAGGTGAAGCCGGCGCGGCGGCGGGGGAGGGTGGTCATGGCGGTCAGATGTGGCGGGAGTCGTTCTCGTCCTTCTTCACGTAGCCCGAGTCCTGCCGCTGGTGGTTGACGGCGTTCTTCTTGAGGTAGGCCTGGTAGACGTCCTCGGCGGACATCCCGAGCACTTGGGCGATGGAGATCAGGAAGTGGAAGAGGTCGATGACCTCGACGCGGGCGTTCTGCTCGTCGAACTTCTGATACTTGGCCCACCACTTCCAAGGTACGGAGTCGGTCAGCTCGGCCATCTCCTGCTGCATCGCCCGGAGGTAGTTGAGCGTCCATTTGATCTTCTCTTCCTCGGTCATGCCCTTGGTTTCGACGCCGATGCGCTGGTTCAGCGCCTCCTGCATCCGGAAGATTTCCTCGAGTTTATCGGCCATGCCCCATCCAAACGACCTCCGGGTGGCGGGGCAACCAAGGAAGCGGGCCCCGGGTTTCGGGCCGCCGGCGAACTTCCCGCTTCCCTCCCCGGCCCGAGGCCCCTTGATGGAGCCATGGCCGTCGTTTCCGGTAGCAGCGGACTCCGCAAACCCGAGGTCCTGGCGCCCGCCGGGGAGTGGGATTGCGTGAAGGCCGCCGTCGAGAACGGCGCCGACGCCGTCTTCTTCGGGGTGGGGCGCTTCAACGCCCGGGTCCGCGCCAAGAACTTCGAGGAGGCCGACCTGCCCGAGCTGATGGCCTACCTCCACGGCCGCGGCGTCAAGGGGTACGTCACGTTCAACACGTTGATCTTCCCGGAGGAGCTGGCCGAGGCGGCCCGCACGTTGCGCGCGATCATCGCCGCTGGCGTCGACGCGGCGATCGTCCAAGACGCGGGCATCTGCCGGTTGATCCGCCGAATCTCGCCCGACTTCCCGATCCACGCCTCGACCCAGATGACCGTGACGAGCGCGGCCGGCGTCGATTACGCCCGTTCGCTCGGTGCGTCCTTGGCCGTGTTGGGGCGCGAGGTCTCCCTACCCGAGATGCGTAAGCTCCAGGCGGAGCAAGGGGCCAAGGGCGCCCCGCTGGACCTCGAGGTCTTCGTCCATGGCGCGCTGTGCGTCGCTTATTCCGGCCAGTGCCTGACGAGCGAGTCGCTGGGCGGCCGCTCGGCGAACCGTGGCGAATGTGCGCAGGCCTGCCGACTGCCTTACGAGCTGGTCGTCGACGGCGTCGTGAAACCGCTGGGCGACAAGGCCTACCTGCTTTCGCCGCAGGATCTCGCCGGGATCGAGGTCGTACCCGACCTCATCCGCGCGGGCGTCCGTTCGCTCAAGATCGAAGGTCGCCTGAAGTCCCCGGAATACGTGGCCGCGATCACCAAGGCCTATCGCCGCGCGGTGGACGCGTCCTGGGAAGCCCTGCTCCAGGGCGGCGACGCCGATCGGGCCGCCCTCCGCGTGCGGCAGGAGGAGGATTACCCGATGCAGATGACGTTCTCCCGCGGCCTCTACACGGGCTGGCTGCGCGGTATCGACAACCAACAGCTGGTGCACGCGCGCTTCGGCAAGAAGCGCGGCGCCTTCCTCGGTACCGTCGTCGACGTCGCCCATCCCGGCGTGACCCTGCGGCTGGAAGGCCCGCTCAAGCCCGGCGACGGCGTGGTCTTCGACCAAGGCAAGCCCGCCGAACGCGAGGAGGGCGGTTTCGTCCACGGGATCGAGCCCGCCCGCGGCGGCCTCACCTACGTCCGTTTCGACCGCGCCGGCGCCATCGACTGGAGTCGCGTCCAGCCGGGCGCCTTGCTCTGGAAGACCAAGGATCAGGAACTCGACAAGCTCCTGCACGCCTCCTGGGATCGCGAGAAGCCCAATCACCGCCGCCCGCTGACCGCCCGCGTGATCGGCCGCCCCGGGCAGCCGTTGCGCGTCGAGTTCAACGATGGCGAAGGCCACGTGGTCACCGGCGAGACGGGTGTGCCGTGCGCCGTCGCCGAGAAGCGGCCGATGGACGCCGTCTCGCTGAACGAGCAGCTCGGACGCCTCGGCGACACGGGGTATGTGCTGGACGGACTCGAGGCCGACCTCGAAGGCGCCTTGATCGTGCCGGTGAGCGAGCTGAACCGCCTGCGCCGCGACCTCTCCGACCGCCTGACGGCCCTGCGCCGCGAGCCGCCGCGCTGGACCTTGCTGCCCTACGCTCCGGCCGCGACGACGGTCACGGCGCCGGCCCCGGAGCCGGCCGTCGACCCCCTCATCGTCGTGGTCATCCGCGAGCCCGAGCAGCTGGAGCCGGCCCTCGCCTGGGGCGCCCGCGTCATCTACGCCGAGTTCGAGGACCCCAAGAAGTTCCGCGCCGCCGTCGCGCGCGTCCGCGCCTACGAGCTGGAAGCCGGCCGCAAGGTCGAGTTCTGGGCGATGGGACCGCGCGTCCATAAGCAGGGCGAGGACCGTGTCACCGAGATCGTCCTCTCCTGTGATGCCGACGGCTACCTCGCCCGCAACCACGACGACCTTCGCGCGTTCGCGGGCAAGCGCCGCCGCGGCGATTTCTCCCTCAACGTGGCCAACGGCCTCGCCGCCGAATGGCTCATGGAGCAGCACGGCCTCGAGGGTGTGACGGCCTCCTACGACCTCGATGCCAGCCAGCTGGCCGCGTTGCTCGGTTCGGCCCCGCCCGCGTGGTTCGAGGTCACAATCCACCAGCATATGCCGATGTTCCATATGGAGCATTGCGTGTTCTGTGCCTTCCTCTCTCCCGGCAAGGATTATCGCGATTGCGGGCGGCCCTGCGACAAGCACCGCGTCAAGCTGCGCGACCGCGTGGGTGCGGAGCACATCCTCAAGGCCGACGCGGGCTGCCGCAACACGCTCTTCAACGCGCGGGCGCAGACCGGCGCGGAGTACGTGGCCGACCTCCTCAAACTGGGCGTGCGCCGCTTCCGCGTCGAGTTCGTCGATGAGGATGCGGAGACCGTCACGCGCACGTTGCAGAAGTACCAGGACCTGCTCGAAGGCCGCCTGGCCGGCGTCGACCTTTGGAATGACCTCAAGGTGCTGAACCAGCTCGGCGTCACCCGCGGGACCCTGCGGGTGCGCGTCTGAGCCGGCTCACTCGAGGTTCTTCAGGCGCGGCAGGAGGCTGGTCACCCGGCGCGAGTCGGCGGCGTTGCGGACCGCCATCGCGTAGGCCGTCGGGTCGCCGACGAGGATCACCTGCTTGCGGCCGCGGGTGACCGCGGTGTAGATCAGGTTCCGGGCGAGCATGATGCTGTGTTGGCGCAGGAGCGGCAGCACCACCGCGGGGAATTCCGACCCCTGCGACTTGTGGATACTCACCGCGTACGCCAGGTGGAGGTCCCCCTGTTCGCCGCGCTCGAGTTCGATGCGGGCGCCGTCGAAGTCGATGAGCAACGTACCTTCCTCGTTCTGGCCGAGCACCACCCCGAAGTCGCCGTTGAAGACGAGCTTGTCGTAGTTGTTGCGGGTTTGGATCACCTTGTCGCCCGGTTGGATGCGCCCCGGCTTCGCGTCCTTGCCGCGCAGGCGGGCCTGCAGGGCCTGGTTGTAGGCCTGGATACCGCCCGTGCCCTTGTGCATCGGCGCCAGTACCTGGATATCGCGCAGCGGGTCCAGCCGCAGGGCACGCGGCAGTACCTCGCAGCACAGTTTAGTGACCATCGCCACGCAGGCTTCCGGATCTTCAACCTTCACGAAATGGATGTCCTGCGTGAAATCCAGGCGGGCCGGGTCTTCGACCGGCTCCGGCGGCGCCGTGTCGGCGTGCAGGATGCCGTGCGCTACGGTGACGATGCCCGAGCGGGCCCCTTGGCGGAAGACCGTGTCGAGGCGCGTGACCGCGGCCTGGCCGGACTCGATGAGGTCGCCCAGCACGTTGCCCGCGCCGACGGACGGGAGCTGGTTGACGTCGCCGACGAGCAGCAGGTGCGCGGTCGAGGGGATCGCGCGCAGCAGCGCGGCGGCGAGCTTGGTGTCCAGCATGCTCGACTCGTCGATGATGACGAAGTCCGCGTGCAGGGGGTCGTCGGCGGTGGCGGTGAAGCCGCCCAGCGCCGGGTCGAATTTGAGCAGACGGTGGATGGTCGAGGCCGGCAGGCGCGTGGCCTCGGTCATGCGCTTGGCTGCGCGGCCCGTCGGCGCCCCCAGCGCCATGCGCGTCCGCTTGGCCGAGAGGATGTCGCACAGGGCCCGCAGGATCGTCGTCTTGCCGGTGCCGGGGCCGCCGGTGAGCACCGCGACCTTGTGCTGCAGCGCCATCTTCACGCCGGCCGCCTGCGCCTCCGAGAAGGCGAAGCCGGCGCGGGTCTGGGCCCACTCCACCGCCTTGTCGACCTGGATGGTCGGCAGCCCGCTGGGGCCGGCCAGGAGCCGTCGCACGGAAGCGGCGATCGATTTCTCGGCATTCTCCTGCGGTCGCAGCTGCATGAGCCGCACGCCGTTCACATCGAGGAAGCCGACCGCCTGCTCGTCGAGCAAGCGGCGCAGGCGGTCCTGCACCACGGCGCGATCGACCTCGAGTAGCTCGGTCGCCTTCTCGAGCAGCCCTTCGTCGGGGAAGGCGCTGTGGCCCTCGCCCTCGAGTTCCTCGAGCGTGTGCAGCAGGCCGGCGTCGACGCGCTGCGGCCCCGCCGTCGGCAGGCCGAGGTTGCGCGCGATCTTGTCGGCCGTCTTGAAGCCCACGCCCTCGACCTCGCGGCAGACGCGGTAGGGCTCGGTGGTGACGACCTTCTTCGCGTCCTGCCCGTAGGCCTTGACGATGCGCAGGCAGAGCGCGTTGGTCACGCCGTAGGTCTGGAGGAAGACCATGACCTCGCGGAGCGCCTTCTGGTCCTCCCAGGCGGCCTTGATTGACTTCGCCCGGCCGGGGCCGATGCCCTCGACCTCGCGCAGGCGGCCCGACTGGTTGGAAATGATGTCGAACGTGCGCACGCCGAACTTGGCGACGATCTTATCAGCATAGGTCTTACCGATGCCCTTGATCAGGCCGCTGCCGAGGTACTTGCGGATGCCGTGGACAGAGGAGGGGAGGCGCGACTGGAAGGATTTGACGCGCAGCTGCGGCCCGTGCGCGGGGTGGTGTTCCCAGGAACCGGTCGCATCGACCGTCTCGCCGCACTGCAGGCCGGACATGTTGCCGAGGATGATGACCTTGTCGCCGGCCTCGGGCGCCAACTCGGCGATCGTGAAGTGCGTCTCCTCGTCGAGCCACAGGATGCGCTCGACCACACCCGAGAGGGTGACCTCGGGTCCACGAGGTTGTTCGCGCGGAGGCGCCATGCCTTCAGCCAATCACCCCGTCGCCCGGGAGCGAAGGCAAAATCACGCCAGTCCGAAGGCCTCGCGCCCCAGCTCGGTGAGGCCCGGGTGCACGGTGTCGGGCGCATGCGGGGCGAGTTCCTCGGCGGTGTGGCTGCCGGTCGTGACGCAATGGATGGCCGCCAGCTTGCCGTTGCGGGCCGTCGCGATGTCGAAGGGGGAGTCGCCGACCATCACCGTGGTGGCGGCGTCAGCCCGCATCGACCCCAGGACGAAATGGGTGAACTCCGCCTGCGGCTTGCGCCAAGGGTGGGCGTTGGTCCCGTAGATGCCGTCGAAGAGGTCGTCCAGACCGAGGTGCTCCATGATCTTCTTGGAGTTGGCATCGTCCTTGTTGGTGTAGACCGCGGTGCGGACCCCGCGGGCCCGCAAGGCCTCGAGCAGCTCGCGGCAGCCGGGGTAGACGCGGAGACCATGGTACATCACGGACGGGAAATGCTCCCGGAAGAGTCGGGTCGCCGTGGGGGCGTTGGCTTCGCCGGCCAATTTGACCACGGTGACGTTGACCGAGCCGCCGACCGCGCGCCGGATCTGCTCCAAGGTCACGCTCGGCAGGCCCATCATCGACATCACGTCGTCGTAGCAACGGTGGATGGCCTCGAAGTTGTCGACCAGGGTGCCATCCAGGTCGAAAAGGACGGTCTGCGGGAGGGGTCGGGCCATGGGAAGGCCCTAATCAGGGGGTATCGGGGGCGGTTTCCAAGTTTGGATTTGCAGGAAAGAGGCCGTGCCGTAGGTTGCGGTTTCTTCCCATGACCTTCTCGACGGATCTCACCAAGCCTCTCAGCCGCGCCGGCCTGGCCATCAACCTCGTCCTGCTGACCGTCCTGTTCTACGTCGTGTCGGTCGCCTCCTACCATTACATGACGGTGACCTTGCCTCATCAAGGTGCGGCCCACCACACGGCCGAGGTCGCGGAGCAGACCGCCGCCCAGACTTTCGAGAAGGCCAAGAAGGCCGCCAAGGGCAAGGCCTTCGACGAATCCGCCGCCCAAGCCCAGGCCAAGGCCGCCGGCGAGGCGGAGGCCAAGAAGAAGGCCGAGGAAATCCATCACCACGCGGTCGAAGGCTGGGCTCCGTTCGCGGTCTTCCTGCTGATCCTTTCTGCCGTGTTCTTCGCCGGCTTCCTCTCCGTCGCCGTCCAGCGCCGCGCCAATGACGCCGGTCTGCTCGGGTTCTGGCTTTTCCCGAATCACCTCGGCGCCTGGCTCTTCGCCGGCTTCGTCGCCTTCTACCCGTTCCTTTCCGCCCATGGCCTGCGCAACGCCTGGACCCCGGCCTTCATCGCCGGCCTCGTGCTGCTCCTGCCGGCTCTGCTGTCCGGCGAAGGTAAGGGGTCGGCCGACCACGGCCACGACCACCACTGAGCCGTCGGCTCAGGGTCGGCCGACCGTGCCGAAGTCGAAGAGGGTGTGGCTGATCAGCCCGCGCTCCAAGACCGCTAGGTCGGTCTGGGGCTCGGGCGAGAAGCTTTGCCCGTCGTTCCAGCGGAATCGGTACCCAAGGGCCGTGGGCTCGAAGAGCGAGCCATGGCGGACCAGGGCTGGGTGGCTCCGCTCCATGCGGGTGGTGTCGTTCACCGCCGCCGGGTAATTGAGGCTATGGACATGGATGCCGTTCACCGGTTGGCCTACCAGCGCGTGGGCGAATCGCGCCGCATGCCGAGTGGCCGCGTCGAGGTGGGGCCGGAGCTCATCCGGGCACACCGCGGAGCTGCGATGCACCCGCTCGAAGATCGACTGCTCTAGGTCGAGGGAGCAGGCCACGGCGGGCAGACCCCAGGCGGCGCCTTCGGTCGCTCCCGCCAAGGTTCCGGAGCTCAGGCAGAGCGGCATCGTCGCGTTGAAGCCGATATTGATGCCGGAAATCACCACGTCGGGCCGGACGGGCAGAAGGTGCGCCAAGGCGATGTTCACGCAGTCGGAGGGGGTCCCGTCGATTGACCAGGCTTGTTCCCCGAGCCCCGGGTAAGTCGCCAAGGTGACCTCGCGGTGGCGGCTGAAGGCCCGCCCGATCCAGCTGCGTTCCCCGGCGGGGGCGGCGACCAGCACGCGGAAACCGGCCTCCTCGCAAGCCCGGGCCAGGGCGTGGAGGAAGGCGGCGTTGATGCCGTCGTCGTTGGTCAGTAGGGCCGTGGGTTTCATGCGTCGCCCCAGCGTGGCGCCCGCCGCCCGACGGGCAACGCGGAAGGTTAGGACTGGAGTTCGCCGAGGCCGGCTTGGAGCTCGCGGATCAGGTCGCGCAAGCCCGCCGCGGCTTCGAAGTCCTCCTCGGTGACCGCCGTCCGCAGGTCGTCCTGGGCCTTGGCCAGGCGGGCGCGCCTTTCGGTCTCGCTGGACTGGGGGCGGCGACCTTGGTGGTCCAGCCCTGGTTGGAGGCGGGCGATCGTGGCCAGCGCCTCGGTCTGGTGGGTCTCGTAGCAGGTCGGGCACCCGAGGCGGTGGAGCCGCTCGAAATCATTCCAGCGGAAACCGCAGGTAGGGCAACGGCTCCGGCCCGCGGGATTGGGGACGACCAGCGGGACGCCGAGCGCCCACGACGGCAGCCCACCGCCGCCGGCAGGTTGCTGGATCGACGGGCAGCCTTGGCAACAGGCGAAGTGCGTGGCCTTGCCGCCCGCGACGAGCGAGAGGAAGAGGGTGCACTCCTGGGTGCAGCCTTGGCAGGCGGGCGGACGCGGAACCATCATCAGGCAGGATGGCCGCCGTCAGCTCCGGCCGCAAGCGCATCGAGCACCTTTTCGGTTGAAGCCGCGCTCGGGGCGGATTGCCTAGGGAACGATGATTTCCCCAGTTTTGATGGTGGTGTTGGCCGAGGCCGAGAAGGGTGCGGTCTGGTATTTCAAGCAGATGGATGCGGCCGGCATGGCCGTCGCGGCGGTGCTCGTCGTCTGCTCGCTGATCGGCTGGGGTGCGATGATCCAGAAGTGGTCCGACATCCATGAGCTGCGCCGCCGTAACCATGCCTTCGAGCGTCGCCTGCGCGATGAGTCCTCGGTCGTGGCCCTTAATTTCCCGCGCACCTCCAACCTCGCGCCCTACGAGTTCCTCGTGGCCGAAGCCGTGTCCGCCGTGCAGCGCCACAAGGGCCGCTTGGTGCGCCCGTCCGACGTCACCCTGTGCATGGGGCACGTCGAGAACGCGGTCCAGCGCGCCGTCTCGCGCACGATGGTCAAGTACGAGGACAAGATGGTGCTGCTCAGTTCGCTCGTCTCCGGGGGGCCGTTCCTCGGCTTGCTCGGCACGGTCTGGGGCATCATGGTCACCTTCGGCGCCCTGACCGAGAAGGCGAGTATCGCGCAGCTCGCGCCGGGCGTCTGCGGCGCCCTTGTCACCACCACGCTGGGTCTGCTGGTCGCGATCCCCGCCACCTTCGGCTACAACTACCTGCTCACCCAGGTGAAGATCATGTCCACCGAGCTCGACAACTTCGCGAGCTCGCTGGCCGACCGCGTCGAGCTTGAGCTCGAGGGCGAGGCTCGCCGCAACTTCGACCAGCAACAGGAGCGCGAGCAGCTGCGCCGCGCCGCCGCGGCCGCCGCCCAGCCGGTCGGGCAGCCCACCGCCGCGGCGCCGCTCGCCCCCGAGACTCCGCCCAGCCTGCCGGGCTGGGAGGACGCGCGCTGATCCCATGGCCCGTTCCTTCTCCAAGCCCGGCCGGTTGCACGTGATGAACGAGTTGAACGTCACGCCGATGCTCGATCTGTGTTTCTGCCTGCTGATCATCTTTATGATCGCCACGCCCGTGCTCGAGCAGACCACCGCCGTGAACCTGCCCAAGGCCGACAAGGGAGCGGGCCGGCCGATCGATACCAAGGTGCAGTACCGCATCGTCTCCCTCTCCGCCAAGGGCGAGTACGCCGTGGGCAACAAGCCGGTCACGAAGGCCCAGCTCGAGGCGGAGTTCGCGGCCATCGCCGCGTTGCCCGAGGCCGAGCAGCCCATCGTGCGCATCCGCGGGGACGGCGCCCAGGTCTACCAGAATATCATCGACCTACTTTCCTTGGCCAAGACCAAGGGGCTGACCAAGGTCGGCCTGGATTCGGAGACGCGCTGACATGTCCGGCGAAAACAAAGGTTGGGTCGGCTCCCTCGCGGTCCATGCGGGCATCCTCGCGGTCCTCGTCGGGGCCTCTTGGTACGCTTCCCGCCAGACGGGTGAAAACCTCGAGGCGGTCGATCCGCTCATCGTGACTTTGGACGGTATCCCCGGCAAGAAGCCCGGCCAGATTGGCAAGGCCCCGGGTGTCGCCCAAGGGGATGAGCGCGGCGTGGCGGGTGGCATCCCGCGCATCCATCTCAAGAAACTCGACCTCGCGAAGGTCGAGCAGGAGCGACAGAAGGCGGTCGAGCAAGTCTCGCAGGGTGGGCCTTCTGCGCCGAAGTCCGAGCCGCGAGTCACGACCAAGGCCACCCCGGGTGTCCAGACGAAGCTCTCGCTGGCGGAATTCAGCAAGACCAGCCCTGGTCGTCCCGGGGGTTCCCCGGGTGTCAAGGTGCCCACGGTTAAAATCTCGCTGGGCCGCCCTTACGGCGGCGGTGAGGGTGGCGGCGAAGGCGGCTCCGCCAACGAACGCCAGCTTTACGCGGGGGAGGTCAAGGCCCGCTTCCAGACGGCCTGGACGGACCTGCTCGCCACCGAGGGCGCGACGCTCGAATCCGCCGGCAGCTGCGGCGTTTCCCTGCGCGTCGATGCGGCGGGCGGCGTCTCGTTTTCGGGTTGGCTGACGGCCCCGCGGGACGCCCGTTTCGCCCAACTGGTCAAGCAGGCGGTCGCCCGAATCGGGAACTGCGGCAAGCCGCCCGGCGGCAAGGGGTTCGTGATCGACTTCCCGAAGGTCGGCGTCTCGGAAGGCTGAGGCTGCTCAGTCGCGGACTTCGAGCACGAGCTGGACCTCGACGGAGACGCCGAGGGGCAGGCCATTGACGGAGACCGCGGCCCGCGCGTGCTTACCAGCGTCGCCGAAGACCCGGAGTAGGAATTCGGAGGCGCCGTTGAGCACCTTGGGGCTGTCGCTGAAGCCGTCGACGCCGTTGACGAAGCCGTTCACCATCACGACCCGGACGACCTTGTCGAGGGAGCCGAGGGCGACCTTGGCGTTCGCGAGGGCGTTGAGCGCGCAGAGC
>CAIRWP010000019.1 GCA_903882335.1 uncultured Opitutia bacterium
ATGACTGAGTCGATGACAGATGACTGAATCGATGGCGGATTCGGAAGCCCGCCACCCGGGGCTGCTACCCGCCACCCGAAACGTGCCTCTCCCTATACTCCATACTCCATACTCGATACTCTCGTATCTCACTTTTGCACCTTTGCACAGGAGCTCCGCTCCGATTTGCACCTTTGCACTGCCTCTCTCCCTCGTAGCTACCCCGTGTCCCCGTGTCACCGTGCCAGCATGTCCCCTCGCGGCGCTTAGCGCCGCGCTATGCGACGATTCCCTTCACCACCTTCGCCGGCTCGACCCCGGTCAGCCGGAAATCGAGTCCCTGGTGACGGTAGGTGAACCGCTCGTGATTGATGCCAAGGAGATGCAGGATGGTGGCGTGCAGGTCGTGCACATGCACGGGATCCTTGGCCACGTTGTAGCTGAAGTCGTCGGTCTCGCCGTAACTGGTGCCGGCCTTCACGCCGCCACCGGCCATCCACATGGTGAAGCAACGCGGGTGGTGGTCGCGACCGGCTTCGGGGCTGTCCCACTTGCCTTGACCGGCGACGCCGCGGCCGAACTCGCCGCCCCAGACGACGAGCGTGTCCTCGAGCAGTCCGCGACGTTTGAGGTCTTTGACCAAGGCGGCGCTGGGCTGGTCGGTATCACGGCAACGCGCGGTGCACCAGGAGGTGAGTCGGCTGTGGTGATCCCAGTCAGGATGGAAGAGCTGGACGAAACGGACGCCGCGTTCGATCAGGCGGCGGGCAAGGATGCAGTTGGCGGCGTAGCTGCCGGGACGTCGTGAATCCGGACCATAGAGCTCGAAGACTTCGTCCTTCTCGTCACTGAGGTCGGTGAGCTCCGGCACGCTGGCCTGCATGCGGTAGGCCATCTCATATTGACGGATACGCGTGGAGATCTCGGGATCGCCGGAGCGCGCCAGGGCCTGCTGATTGAGGGCGCCGATGGTATCCAGCATCTCCCGGCGGAGTTCGCGCGGGAGGCCGTCAGGGTCGCGCAGGTAGAGGACGGGGTCCTTGGCGCTGCGCAGTTTGACGCCTTGGTAGCGCGAAGGGAGGAAGCCGCTGCCCCAATAATGGTCATACAAGGGCTGGTCGCTCGGCCGCTGCATCTTGGAGAGGAGGACGAGATAGTCGGGAAGATTACGGTTCTCGCTGCCGAGGCCGTAGCTGGCCCAGGCGCCGAGGCTCGGCCGACCGGGGATCTGGTTGCCGGTCAGGAACTGCGTCATGGCCGGGGCGTGGTTGATCTGGTCGGTGTGCATCGACCGGATGACGCACAGGTCGTCCGCCACGGTCTTGAGGTGCGGGAGCCACTCGCCGAGGTTCTGCCCGCTCTGGCCGCAGCGTTCGAACTTCGTGGCCGCAGGCTTGATGAGCTGCTTCTGGCCCGAGGTCATGGTCGTCAGGCGCTGGCCGCGGCGCACGGACTCCGGGAGTTCGGTGCCGGCGAGCGCCGTGAGGCCGGGCTTCTCGTCGAAGAGTTCGATCTGTGAAGGGCCGCCGGACTGGGTGAGGAAGATGACGCGCTTGGCCTTGGCGGCGAAGTGCGGGAGGTGGGGGAGGCCGGGCTTGCCGGCGCCGTCCGCGGCGAGGGCGCGGCCGACGAGCGTCGAGAGCGCCATGGCGCCGAGCGAAAGCCCGGTGCACTGGCCGAGGAAGTAGCGACGCGAAGGGTCGAGCGGATCAGGGCTCATGCGAGACGATGGAGTTTGTAGGGATAGACGCTGCCGCTGGCCCACTGGCAGACGTAAAGGTCGCCACGTGTGTCGACGCAAACGTCGTGGCAGTTATTGAAGACGGGTTGGTCCTGCAGCATTACTTGGAGGCGTCCGTCGACGTACTTGGGCTCCCGGCCGCCGGGATTCGCGACGACCTTGCCGGCTTCGTCGAGGATGGTGACGAACCCGCGTCCCTGCCACATGCGGTGGTCGTCAGGCTTGGCTCCGAAGCAGACGCCGGAGTAGAGGTGCTTGCCGTGGATGACGGGGCGGCTGACGTAAGCGCCGGGGAGGTAGACGCCCTTGACGTGCTTACCTTCCAGGGTGAACCAGTTGAATTCATTCCGCACGCGCTCGGTGCAGACGAGCAGGGGCTCGCCCCCACGGGTGTCGATGGCCACGCCATGGGCCTGCATGAATTTGCCGGGGTTGGTAGGCTGGGTGCTCTTGCCGCCGAACTTGCTCAGGTATTTGCCGTTCCGGTCGAAGCGCAGGATGAACTGCGAGCCGTAGCCGTCCGCGACGTAGACGTCGCCATTAGGCGCCGCCACGGCTTCGGTCGGGGAATAAGGTTCCTTGTTTGAATACGCGCCGCACTTCTGCGCATGCGGGAGTTCGAGGACGATCTCGCCCTTGAGCGTGGTCTTCACGACCCGCCCGCCGTTGTCCACGAGCCAGAGGTACTCCTTGCCGTCCGCGCCGCGCTCCAGGCTGAGTCCGTGTCCGGCTCCCATGCCGACGCTCCAGGCGTCGACGACTTTGCCGTCCACGTCGAAGACGAGGACGTTGTTCTGCTTATGGTTGGTGATGAGGTAGAGGCGGCCGTCGCCGGCCTGGACCATCTCATGGCAATCCTTGACGGGGTGCTTGGCCTTGTCGGCCTGACACCAAAGCTTGTCGACGCGGTAGCGGAACTC
>CAIRWP010000020.1 GCA_903882335.1 uncultured Opitutia bacterium
CGTCGCCGACCACCTCCACGTGCAGTATTACTCGGTCGTGCCCGCGGAGCCCGACGCCGAGGTCATCCGGCTGCTCAAGCCCGCCCAGGCCCACAAGTACATGGTGGTGCCCGTGGCCGACGAGGCCGGCAAGCTCACCCTGCTCGCCAAGGACCCCTTCAACTACGGCGCGGTCAACGAGCTGACCTTCATTCTCAAGCGCGACATCGAGCTGGCGGTCGGCGACCCGGAACAGGTCGAGGCCGGCGTGATCCGGAGCTACGGCGAGGCCTCGGCCACGTCGATGGACGACCTCCTCGGCGAGTTCGAGCAGGTCGAGGGCGGCGCCGCCGTCACCGACGAGGACGTGACCAAGCAGGCCAGCCAGGCCCCGATCATCCGCTTCGTCGACCTGGTGCTCCAGGAGGCCGTCAAGGCCAAGGCGTCCGACATCCATTTCGAGCCGTTCGAGGACCAGTTCCGTATCCGCTACCGCATCGACGGTTCGCTGTACGAGATGGCCCCGCCGCCCAAGAACCTGGCGTCCGCCGTCATCGCTCGCGTCAAGGTCCTCTCCTCCCTCAACATCGCCGAGCGCCGCGTCCCGCAGGACGGCCGCATCAAGACCACCATCGGCGGCCGCGCCATCGACCTCCGCGTGTCGACCCTCCCGACGCAGTTCGGCGAGTCCGTCGTGCTCCGCATCCTGGACAAGACCGTCGTCAACCTGAGCCTCGACGCGCTCTCGATGCAGGAAGACATCAAGGAGGGCATCCGCGCGATGGTCGGCCGCCCCAACGGCATCTTCATCGTCACGGGCCCGACCGGTTCCGGCAAGACCACCACCCTGTACTCCGCGCTCCGCGAGGTGAACACCGAGGACGTGAAGATCCTCACCGCCGAGGACCCCGTCGAGTACGAGGTCGAAGGCATCATGCAGGTCCCGATCAACCACCAGGTCGGCCTGACCTTCGCCGCGGCGCTCCGCTCCTTCCTGCGTCAGGACCCCGACACGATCATGGTCGGCGAGATCCGCGACCTTGAGACCGCCCAGATCGCCGTGCAGGCGTCCCTGACCGGCCACGTCGTGCTCTCCACGCTCCACACCAACGACGCCCCGGGCGCCGTCACCCGCCTCATCGACATGGGGCTGGAGCCGTTCCTCATCTCCGCCTCGCTCGAAGGCGTGCTCGCCCAGCGCCTGCTCCGCCGCATCTGCAAGGTCTGCCGCACCGCCTACGAGCCGGACAAGGAGGTCATCACCATGCTCGACGTCGACGCGCTCGAGATCGCCAACCGCAAGTTCTACTTCGGCAAGGGCTGCCCCGAGTGCAACCGCTCGGGCTACCGCGGCCGCCAGGGCCTCTTCGAGCTGATGACCATCAGCGACCCGATCCGCACCCTCATCACCCAGAAGTCCCCGACCCTGGTGCTGAAGCAGAAGGCGATCGAGGTGGGCATGCGCCCGCTCCGCGAGGACGGCCTGCGCTGCATCTTCGACGGCCACACCACCATCGAGGAAGTCCTGAAGTACACCTGAACCCCTTACCCATCCCCATCCCATGCCCGACTACAAGTACAACGCGATCGACCGCAACGGCGCCCAGACCTCCGGCAAGATCGACGCGGCCAGCGAGGAGCAGGCCCGCCAGAAGCTCATGGCCCGCGGCCTCATGGTCACGACCCTGGCCGGGGACGGCGGCGCGGCCAAGCCCCTCGTCGGTGGCGCCCCCGCCAAGAAGCCCGGCTTCAGCTTCGGCGCCAAGGTCACCCAGGACGACGTCACCGTGATGACCCGCCAGCTGGCGACCCTCATCACCGCCGGCCTGCCGCTGCTCCGCGCGCTCGAACTAATCCACAAGCAGGAACGCAACCCGGTCTTCAAGGGTATCCTTGCCAACATCGCCGAGAGCGTCTCCCAGGGTAACAACCTCTCCGAGGCGTTGCAGGCCCACCCCAAGGTCTTCGACCGCCTGTTCGTGAACATGATCCGCGCGGGCGAGGCCGGCGGCGTGCTCGACAAGGTCCTGGACCGCCTCGCCAAGTTCCGCGAGAAGGCTTCCCGCATCCAGAAGAAGGTGAAGTCCGCGATGGTCTACCCGGCCGTCGTCGTGAGCGTGGCCGTAGTGATCGTCTTCATCCTGATGGTGAAGGTCGTCCCCTCCTTCCAGAACCTGCTCAGCGGCCAGAAGACGCAGATGCCGGCGCTCACTGCGTTCGTCGTCGGCATCTCCGACGCCCTCGTCACCTACTGGTACGTCACCCCAGTCGCGCTGGTGGGCATCGTCGTCGGCTTCAAGGCGTGGCTGGCCTCGCCCAAGGGCAAGGAGATCTTCGACCGCATCATCTTCAAGCTCCCGAAGGTCGGCGGCTTCGTGCAGATCGTCTCGGTCTCGCGGTTCGCGCGCACCTTCGGCACCCTGATGGCCTCCGGCGTGCCGATCCTGCAGGCGATCAACATCACCCGCGACACCCTGGACAACGTCGTCATCGCCAAGTCCCTGGAGCGCGTCCATGACCGCGTGCGCGACGGTGAGCCGCTCTCCGTCCCGCTCGAGCAGACCGGCGTCTTCCCGCAGATGGTCACCTCGATGATCCAGGTCGGCGAGGAGACGGGCCAGCTGCCCGAGATGCTCAACCGCGTGGCCGACATCTACGACGAGGAGGTCGACAACGCCGTCGGCGCGCTGACTTCCATCATCGAGCCCGTGCTCATCGTGGGTCTGGCGGTGGTCGTCGGCACGATCGTCCTCGCGATGTTCCTCCCGCTCATCGCGCTGATCACCAAGATGTCCGGCGGCTGAGGCCGCCCGGATCCCCGGCATGACGAAGCCCGGACCGCAAGGTACCGGGCTTTTGTTTGGCGGGGCGGGGGAGCGCCCCCCAAAAAAGGAGGCGGCTTGCATACCCCTATGCAAGCCGCCTGTTTTTTACTGCTTTATCTTACTTACCCCATTGTCCCGTAGGACAAAGTTAACACGGGATATCGTTCAAATACTCCCGGGACTGACAAGTTCAAAGTGATGGGCATTTTTACTCACCTGCAAGCCTTTGAATAAGAACGATTTGAAATTGGGTGCAGGGGTAGGATTTGAACCTACGACCTTCAGGTTATGAGCCTGACGAGCTAACCGGGCTGCTCCACCCTGCAATCAGTGGAAGGTGGAATAGAGGGCGGTCCGGCCAGCGGTGCAAGCCCATTTTTAGGGACCGGAGGCTCTCCTGCCAGGGGGCGGAGAAAGGGGTTGAAGGAAAAAATCCCTCATCAACAATCTTCGTTACCCCGAGTCGTCCGATGAGCGAAGAAACTCCCCCTCCTCCCCCTGCGGACGACCTTCCCCCGGTCGACCCGTCCGGGTCGTCCCCCGAGGGCCTGCCGGAGCCGGAATTGAAGACCGCGCGCCAGCGCCGCCCCTTCTGGCAGAAGCTTGGCGGCGAAGGCCTCACCATCTCCCTGATCATCCACGGCGTGCTCATCCTGATCGCCGCGATCTGGGTGATCTCCACCGTGACGGATTCGGTCAAGAAGGACCCGGACAGTTTCGCCACTGGCGCCGGCGGCGGCAACTCCGGCGAGCGCGCCAAAGTCCAGCCGCATAAGATCCAGCCCAAGAACGCCAAGACCCTGGCGAAGAACGCGGCCCGCATCACCTCGAAGAGCACCACGGCCACCATCTCCCTGCCCGACCTGCCGGTCTCGTCCAGCGCCTCGATGATGTCGGGCATGACCGCGGGCGGCGGCTCCAAGGGCTTCGGCGGCGGTTCCGGCGGCGGCATCGGTTCCGGGATGGGCGTCGGCGTCGGCAGCGGCCGCAACTTCGTCGGCAAGTCCGTCATGGGCGCCAAGATCTTCGCCGCCAAGATCGCCGTCTTCATGGACGCCTCCGGCTCGATGTCGGGGTACATCGACCGCGTCGAGGCCGAGATCCGCAAGCAGTTTCCGGACGCCGACGTCTACTGCTACAACGGCCTCTTCATCACGGTGCAGGACGGCATGGTGATCGGCGGCGACAATTTCCGCGGCCAGCCGGTACGCTCCTCCGGGCTGGGGGTCCGCGAGACGGACCAGAAGAAGCTCACGGGGGTGGGCAAGAACATCTACAAGAAGTTTGACGATAACTTCAAGATGGGCTCCGCCGGCGCTTGGATCGACGTCATGCGCCAGCAGCGCTCCTACGACGCGCTGGTGCTCTTCTCCGACTTCCAGGATGGCGTGACGCAGTACCGCATCAAGGGAGAGAAGGCCGAGACCAACGTCCAGGCC
>CAIRWP010000021.1 GCA_903882335.1 uncultured Opitutia bacterium
ACGGAGCTGTCGCCGTGCGGGTGGTAGTTCTTCAGCACTTCGCCGACGACGCCGGCGCACTTGTCGAACGGGCGGTTGTGGACGAGGCCTTCCCGCATCATCGCGTAGAGAATGCGGCGCTGCACGGGCTTCAGGCCGTCACGCGCGTCCGGGAGGGCGCGGGAGACGATGACCGACATCGAGTAATCGATGTAGGCCGTCTGCATGATGTCCGTGATGTTGGCCGTCGTGAGCTTTTCCTTGTCAGAGTACATGTTCGAAGAGGTCTTAGGTTAGGTTCGTCAGGTTGATCAGACGTCGAGGTTCGAGGTGTTGAGCGCGTTATCTTCGATGAAGGCACGGCGGGAAGGGACATCTTCGCCCATGAGCATGGCGAAGATGCGGTTGGCTTCGGCGGCGTCGGCGATGTCGACCTTGAGGAAGCGACGCTTGGCGGGATCCATCGTGGTCTCGAAGAGTTGCTTCGGGTTCATTTCGCCCAGGCCCTTGTATCGCTGAATCGTCAGGCCTTTTCGACCGAACTGGCGAATCTGCCCGATGAGCTCGAGGATCGAGCCGAGCGGGATGGGGTCAGCCTTTTTGACGACCTTCTTGGCCGGCTTGTCTTCGCCCATGGGCGCTTCTTCGCCTTCCAGGGCGGCGGGGGCCTCCTCGGCGGTCGAACCGTCGATCAGGTGGTAGCGCGGCTCTTCGCCGGTCGTGAACTGCTTCACGTCCATACCCTGGGTCTCAAGTTCCTTCAGCACCTTGGCGATGGCATCGTTCTCGAAGATCTCGATGACGTTGACGCGCTCCTGGACCACCGTGCCATCCTTCAGCTTCTTCTCGCGGTCGATCTTGTCGGCCAGGAAGTCCTCCACGCCGGCCTTGCGCAGGTAAGCCTGCTTGGCGTCGGTATCGACGAGGAACTCGTAGGTCTCTTCGTTGCCGGTACGCGTGCGCACGATGAAGCGTGGAAGCGCGTGGGTCTTATGGTCCTGCTGGTCAAGGTACGCACCGAGCTGGCAGCCCGTGCGGCCAATGACGGCCCCCAGGGTTTCCAGGCGCGCGAGGGATTCGACGATCTTGTCGAGCTTCTGGCCGGGGAAGACGTGCTTGTCGCGGAGGCGGAGGAGATTCACGTCCTCGGAGCCAAGCTCGAGCAGGATGCGGTTCAACTCCGGGTCGTTATCGACGTACTGCTCGCGCTTCTTGCGCTTGATGCGGTAGAGGGGCGGCTGGGCGATGTAGACGTAGCCGGCCTCGATGAGGCCGGGCATCTGGCGGTAAAGGAACGTCAGGAGCAGCGTCCGGATGTGCGACCCGTCGACGTCGGCATCCGTCATGATGACGAGCTTATGGTAACGGCACTTCGTGACGTCGAAGGCGCCGTCGCCCTCGTGCTTACCGATGCCCGTGCCGCAGGCGGTGATGATCGTGCGGATTTCCTCGTTGGAGAGGATCTTGTCGATGCGCGCCTTCTCGACGTTGAGGATCTTGCCCTTGATCGGCAGGATCGCCTGGTAGCGACGGTCGCGGCCCTGCTTAGCGGAACCACCGGCCGAGTCACCTTCGACGATGTAGAGCTCGCAGACCGACGGATCGCTCTCGGAGCAGTCCGCCAGCTTGCCGGGGAGGCCGCCGGAAGACATCGCGGACTTGCGGACCGTCTCGCGGGCCTTCCGGGCGGCTTCGCGGGCGCGGGCGGCGTTAAGACACTTGTCGACGATGCGACGTCCCGTCTTTGGGTCGCGCTCGAGGTAGTATTTGAGCTGCTCGCCGACGACCGAGGTCACGATGCCTTCGACCTCGGGGTTCGTGAGGCGCGTCTTGTTCTGGGACTGGAACTTCGGGTCGGGGTGCTTGACGGAGATGACGGCCACGAGGCCTTCGCGCATGTCGTCTCCGTTGAGCTTGGCGTCCTTGTCCTTGATGAGGTTATTGGACTTGGCGTAGTGATTGATCACGCGGGTGAGCGCGGAACGGAAGCCGGAGAGGTGCGTGCCCCCTTCGGGCTGGTTGATCAGGTTGGCGTAGCTGAAGACCATCTCGTCGTAGCGGTCGTTATACTGCAGGGCCACATCGAGGGTCATGCGGCGCATGCCTGGCGTGGGCTTCTCGCCGTCGGCCATCACGCGGGGGTTGGCGAGGTCGGTGAAGTCGACTTCCGCGGCGATGAGGATCGGCTTATCGAAGAGGCGCTCCTCATTGGCGTTAAGGAAGGAGACGTACTCGGCGATGCCGTCCTTGAACTCGAACTTGTCGGAGCGGTTGGAGCGATGGTCCTTCATGTCGACCGTGATGCCGGGGACGAGGAAGGCGAGTTCACGCATGCGGCGCACGATCGTGTCGTACTTGAACTCCTGGGTGGCGACGAAGATTTCGGGGTCCGGATGGAAGGTGATCTTCGTGCCGGTGCGCTTCGTCTTACCGATGACCTTGATCGACTGCGTGACTTCGCCACGGCAGAACTTCATCTGATGGACTTCACCTTCGCGGCTCACTTCCGCGATGAAGCTGTCGGACAGGGCGTTGACGCACTTCGCGCCGACGCCGTTCAGGCCGCCGGACACCTGGTAGGCGCCCTTGTCGAACTTGCCGCCCGCGTGGAGATTGGTGAGCACGAGCTCAAGCGTCGGCACCTTTTCTTCGGGGTGCATCGCGACGGGAATACCGCGGCCGTCGTCCTCGACGGACAGCGAGCCGTCCGCATGGATCTCGACCTTGATGCTCTTGCAATAACCGGCGAGCGCTTCGTCGATCGAGTTATCGACGATCTCGTACACGCAGTGGTGAAGGCCCGTCTCGTTCGTATCGCCGATATACATACCGGGTCGTTCGCGCACGGCCTTAAGGCCCTTGAGGCGTTTGATGTCAGCCGCGCCGTAGCTTTCGTTGCCGGCGTGCTTGCCGCGGTTCGGGGTTTTCTCGGAATTTTCGCTCATGTTTAGGTGTATGAATAAATGGTATTTCCCCGCCCGAAGGAGGGGTCTTTTCATGCTGTTTTTCACAGGGGTGTCTGCAATAGGAAACACCCCGGGCGTGAATGTTTTTAGGCGGCCAGAAATGACTACCCATCAACCCCTTACGGAAACTAATAGGGGGTGTTAGAAACCGTTGTTCACACGTTATCCACAGCCGCTTTCCGCCCCTCGGAGCAGGGGCGAGAATCAGGCACTCAGGCCGGCCCAAAAAAAGCCGCGATCGGGCCGAGCGCAGCTTCGCCGGCGTCTTCCAGAACATAGTGCCCGGCGTCGGCAAACCGGAGCTGCTCAGCGGAGGGGAACCGGGCCACGAAACCCTCAAGAAAGGACCGGTCGAAGCAGAAGTCGCGCATTCCCCAGCAAAGGAGCATGGGCTTGCCCTTTAAGCCCTCCAAAGAGGCCTCCACGGCGGCTAAGACAGGCCGGGTGGGGTGTTCGGCCTCAATCGGGATATCGGCCACGAAGTCGGCTACCGCCCGGCGGACCGAAGCGGACCCGTAGGGGGCGAGGAAGCCGGCCTTCGCGGCGGGACTGAGGGGCTGCTCGACAGACATCCAGGTGGCCGGCCAAGCGAAGCCGTTCAAGCTCTGGACGATGAAGCGGCCAATCAAGGGGGCGCGGCAAAGAGCGATGCGGGCCGGGATGCGATCGGAGAGGAAGGCGCCGGTGTTAGTGACGAGGATACGCCCCACCCTGTCCGGCCAGCGACCCGCGACTCCGAAGCCGATGGCGCCACCCCAATCGTGCACGCCGAGGTCGAACTCCCCGATTCCGAGATGGGCCAGCAGGGCTTCGATGTCGGCGAGGCGGTCGGCCAGCCGTAGGAACCGGTCCGGGCGGGCGGACAGCCCCATCCCGACATGGTCGGGGGCGATGACGCGTCGACCTTGGGCGGCGAGCCGGAGGATCAGGTCGCGCCAGAGGAACGACCAGGAGGGATTGCCGTGGAGCAGGAGCACCGGGCGGCCGGCGCGCGGCCCATGGTCGACGTAACTCATCCGGCCCGAGAGCGCGGCGAAGTCGCGCGGCGCGAACGGGTATTGGGCCCGCACGGCGGGGGCAAGGTCGGCGGCGATCATCGGCATTCGGCGGCGAGCATCATGCTGGCGAGACCGCTGCCGATGCCCAGCAGAGCGACGCGCTCACCGGGCTTGATTCGGCCCTCGGCGATGCCGAGCGCCAGCGTGGCGGGCACGGAAACCGAACCGACGTTGCCGAGCCGATCGAAGGTTTGGTAGTCCTTCGCCGGATTGAGGCCAAGTTTCTCGAACAGCAACGAAGAGTGGCGGCGGCCCACCTGGTGCGTGACCACGCGATGCGGCGTGGACTCGTCCCAGCCGGTCTCGACCTTGAAGCGACCCCAGCAGCGCTGGGCCAGCGCGACGCCGGCGGCCAGGAGCGCCTCGGAGTCCGTCCGCATGTCGAGCTCGGCGGAGGAGGTGTCCCCTTCGCAAAGCCCGTTCGCGAAGGAGTCGGTCTCGGCGGCCCCGCCCAGCAGGCGGATCCCGCCGGGGCCGGCCAAGTCCTCGCGGGAGACCACCACCGCGGCGGCGCCGGCGCCGATCGTGAGGTTGGCGAAGTACGGCTTGATGGTCTCGCGCGTGAGCGCGAGGTCTTCGTTGAGCAGGCGGATCGTACGTTCGACGAGCGGACGACCATCTTCACCCGAGCAGACCAGCGCGCGCCGGATCTGACCAGACTCCACCATCCCGGCGGCGAGCACCACGGCGTTCAGGAAACCCAGACAGGCGTTGGAGACGTCGAGGATCTGCGCCTGCGGGCCGAGCCCGAGCAGACCGTGCACGTAGGCGGCGGTCGAAGGCTCGAGGCGATCGCGACACACGGACGAATGAATCAGCAGGTCGATCTCGGCGGGGCCCACGCCGGCGGCCTGCATCGCGCGCCGTCCGGCGAGCGCGGACGCGGCGGAGGGGCGGATCGCCTGCGGCCAGAAACGGCGCTCACGGATCCCCGTCATCAGTTCAAGCCGACCCTCCGGCAACTTCAGACGGCCGTAGAGCGGCGCCAGGCGCCGTTCGACCTCGTCGGAGGTCCAGACCTCCGGCGGTAGTTCGGCGACGAGGCCGGCAAGGACGGTGCGCTGGAAGATCACGAGCCGGGAAGTCGGGAAGAAGCCGCCACGAGCTCCTCGTCGAAGAAATTCCAGCCCATGCCGGCGTCGACCACGATGCCCTGGCCATTGACGCCGCTCGCCCGCGGCGAGAGCAGCCAGACGGCCGTGTCGGCGACCTCCTGCGTCTTCAGGGCTTCCTTACGGAAGGTCATCTTCTCGGCGTGCAGGTAGTTATGGAGATAACCCGGGATACCGGCGCTCGCGCTCGTCTTGAGCGGGCCGGCATTGACGGAGTTGAAGCGCACGCGCGAATCAGCCGAGAAGGATTTCGCGAGGAAGCGGCTGGCGGATTCGAGGGCGGCTTTGATCGGCGACATGTAGCCGTAGTTCGAGGCGGTCACCTGCGAGGAGATGCCGATCGAGACGACGGAAGCGTCGGACTTCAGGTGCGGCTTGAGCGCCCGGGCCAGCTCGACGAGCGAGAACGCGGAGATCGCGGTGGCCTGCAGGAAGTCGGCGCGGACCGTCTCGTGGAACGGCTGCATGCCCTTGGAGAAGTTGGCGAACGCCACGCTGTGCAGCATGCCATCCAGCGGGCCATGCTCGCGGCCAACATCCGCGGCGAGCTGCTGCGTCTGGGCTTCGTGCTCGAGGTCGCAGAGGTAGACCGGCTTGCCGGCGAGCAGGCCCTTCAACGAATCCAGGCGGGCTTGCGAGCGAACGGAATAGACGACCTTCGCGCCTTCGGACTCGAGGGTCTTGGCGACGTGCCAGGCGACGGACTTCTTATTCGCGACGCCGAGGACGAGGTAGGTCTTACCGGACAGGCCAAGGAAGGACATGGGTCAGGCGGGTTGGTCGACGAGGGCGAGGGCGAAGCGGATGGTCAGGACGGCCTTGCCGTCGCGACGCACCGTGCCGGTCAGGAAATGGAACTGCTGGAGTGTCTCGACGTGCTTCACCTCGATCGAGACCGTGTCGCCGGGCTTCACCATCCCCTTGAACTTGGCTTCCTCGATCCGGCAGAGCACCGGGGTCTTGCCGGCCGGGGCGCCGCCTTCGGACTGGAGCTTCTTGGTCAGGTAGACCGCGGCCGCCTGGAAGACGGACTCGCAGAGCAGGACGCCCGGGGTGATCGGGTTGCCCGGGTAGTGCCCGGCGTAGAACGGCTCGTCGGCGCGGAAGGTCCGGGTGCAGGTGGCCCCGTCGGCCCGGACCTCGTCGATCCGGTCCAGGAAGAGGAACGGCGGGCGATGGGGGATGGTGTCGAGGACGGCCTGCAACATGGCGTATTTTTGCCCCCGGAAAGTCGGACAAGCGACACAAAACACCGCGGACGCGTTTGCCTTTTGCGGGCGGTCACCTAACCTCCGGCACATGAAGACTCTCTTCGCTGCCTTCCTCATGACCTCCCTTCCCTTCTTCGGTGCCGCGGCGGAAAAACTCGCCGTCGGCGACCCTATCCCCGCGGTGACCTGCAACGACCAGGACGGCAAGCCGGTCGACCTCGCCAAGGAAGGCGCCCAAGGCTACCTGCTCGTCTACTTCTACCCGAAGGCCAAGACCGGCGGCTGCACCAAGCAAGGCTGCTCGCTGCGCGACAATTGGGACGCCCTGCAGAAGGCCGGCGTGGCCGTCCTCGGCGTCAGCACCGACGACGAGAAGCTACAGAAGGAGTTCAAGGACGAGCAGAAGTTCCCCTTCCGCCTGCTGGCCGACAAGGCGAAGAAGGCCGTCACCGAGGCCTTCGGCGTGAAGAACCTCATCGGCATGGCCGGACGCAGCGCCTTCCTCTTCAAGGACGGCAAATGCGTCTACGCCGACCATAAGGGGCATACCGGCGACCAGGCCCAGGTGATCCTCGAGTTCCTCAAGGCGGGTAAGAAGTAGGCCAGCGACCGGACCAAACAAAAGGCCGCCTCGGGTGAGGCGGCCTTTTTCGCGTCCGGACGACCCGGCTCAGTGGCCCTTGATCGGGAAAAGATCCGTCACGCTGTTGTTGCCGTGGATGCGACGGATCGCGTCGGACAGCAGCGGGGCGATCGACAGCACCGTGATCGGCAGGTCCTTGGGCCAGTCGGCCGGGACGGAGTTCGTCGTGATAACCTCGTCGATGAGCCCCTTCCGGAGGCGCTCGAAGGCGATTTCCTGGATCATGCAGTGAGAGACCACGGCGCGCACTGAGCGGGCACCGTTCTTCTTGAGCAGTTCGGCGGCGGCCACGAGCGTACCCGCCGTCTCCGTCATGTCGTCGACCAGGATGATGTCGCGGCCTTCGACTTCGCCGACGAGGCTCGTGGCCTGGACGGTGGTCGCGCTCGTACGGCGCTTGGCCACGAAACCGTAAGGAAGGTTGAGCATGTCCGCCACGGCCGAGGCATACTTCAGCCCGCCCACGTCAGGGGAGAAGACCGTGGCGTCCTTGAGCCAAGGCTTATTCTTGATGTGTGCGTAGAAGACCGGGGAGGCGTAGAGGTGATCGACCGGAATGTCGAAGAAGCCCTGAATCTGCTGGGCGTGCAAGTCGACCGTCAGGACGCGGTTGGCGCCGGCCGCGGTGAGCAGGTTGGCGACGAGCTTGGCCGTGATCGGCACGCGGGGCTTGTCCTTGCGGTCTTGGCGGGCGTAGCCGAAGAACGGGATGACGGCCGTGATGCGGGCGGCGGAGGCCCGGCGGAGCGCGTCGATCATGATCAGCAGTTCCATGATCCGGTCATTGGCCGGCACGCAGGTCGGCTGGATCACGTAGACGTCGCACCCGCGGATGTTCTCGTTAATCTGGACGAACGTCTCGCCGTCGGGGAAACGGTTCACCGTCGCGGTACCGAGCGGGACGCCGAGATGCTCGCAGATTTCCTTGGCTAGGGCCGGATTGGCGTTGCCGGTGAAAATCTTCATCTCAGGGAGGCTCATGTCGAAGGGCGGGCAACAGAGTCCAAGGAGGCGGCGAGCGAATCAACCTTTTTGAAGAGCTCGGGGAGCCGGCGAGCGAGGACGACCAGCCGGCGCTCGAGCCCGAAGGGCACCGCGGGCGTCCCGTTCATGAAGCCGTCCGCGGGCACGTCCTCGAAGAGGCCCGTCTGGGCGCCCAGCCGGACGCGATCACCCAACGTGAGATGGCCGGCCACGCCAGCCTGGCCGCCGAGCACGCAATGGTCGCCCAGGGTGGTGCTGCCGGCGATGCCGACCTGCGCCGTGATGAGGCACTGGCGGCCGATGCGCACGTTGTGGGCGATCTGGACGAGGTTATCGATCTTGGTACCGCGACCGACGACCGTCCGGCTGAAGCGCGCTCGGTCGAGGGTCGTGTTCGCCCCAACCTCGACGTCGTCCTCGAGCACGACCACGCCGACCTGCGGGATGCGGCGGATCTCACCGGCGACGGGCTCGAAGCCGAAGCCATCGGCCCCGACCACGGCGCCGGGCTGGAGACGGCAACGGGCGCCGAGCACGCAGAAATCACCGACCTTCACGCCGGACTTCAGCCAGCAATCGGGTCCGACGACCGCTTCGCGGCCGACATGGCAAAGGGCGTCGAGGACCGCGCCGGCGCCGATGATGGCGCCTTCGTCGATGACGCACAAGGGGCCGAGGCTGGCCGACGGATCGACCTGAGCCCCGGCGGCCACGACCGCGGATGGATGGCGGCCAGCGGGCGGCTTCGGCCAAAGCCGGGCTTCGAGCACGGAGCACACCAAGGCCAGAGCGTAGGAGGGCTTGTCGACCCGAAGGAAGACCTGGCCGGCAACGGGTGCGCCCGCGAAATCAGCCGGCACAAGAATCACCCCGGCCCGGGAGGTGGCGACCTCGGGGGCGTACTTGGGATTACCCAGGAAAGATAGGTCGTCGGGACCGGCCTCGGCCAGGCTGGCGATACCGCGGATTGGCGCCGTCCGCCCCCCCTCGACCGCACGCGCGTCGACGACGGCGGCGAGCTCGGGGAGCGAGAAGGCGATGGACATGGTCCTAAATGAAGCGCCCCTGTTGTCAGGGGCGCGTCGGAGGGCTTACTTGGCGGCCGGCTTGTCGCCGGCGGGGGCGGCGGGCGCCGGGGCGGCCGACTTGTAGCTGTCGTTCAGCTCCTTGACGATGTCGGCGGTGACGTTGAGGGAGTCGTCGGCGACGAAGGCGACGGCCTTGGGGAGGATGAGCTGGAGACCCTTTTCCTTGGCGACCTTCTCGGCGGCGGTCTTGACGTCGGCCAGGACGGCCTTTTCGAGCTCACCGGCGCGGGCCTGGATGCTGGCCTGGGCCTGCTGGACGAACTGCTGGTACTCGTTGAAGCGCTGCTGCAGGTTCTGCTGCTTGGCCTGGGCCTCGCCCACGGCGGCCTTCTTGCCGGACTCGTTGAGCATCGGGTTGTTGGCATCCTTCACGGTCTTGTCGAAGTCAGCCTTAAGGGCTTCGAGTTCCTTGCCCTTCTGTTCGACTTGGGCCTTGGACTGGGCCAGGGACTGGTCGATGCCGCCCTTGATCTCGATGGCCTTGGTGTACTTGGACATGACGTCGGCGACGTCGACGACGCCGACGTTCGGGGAGGCCGCGGAGACGGAGGCAGCGGCGAAGGCGAGGAGGAGAGGTAGGGTTCTCATAGTCATTCGATAAAGATACTGGCGGGTGGGCTTGGCAATCAAAAGACGGTCCCGAAGCTGAAGTTGAACTTCATCCCCCCCTGGTTCAGGGTGGAACCCGCCGGGCCGGGCGTCAATTGGAGGGGGAATCCGAAGTCGAGGCGCATGACGGCCCCGCCCAGGAGGATGCGCATGCCTAGGCCCCAGTTGGAGTTGGCCTGGTTCAAGGAGAAATCGCTCTCTCCCCGGTTGACCAAGCCGTAGTCGTAGAAGGCGGCGAACCGGAGATTGTCGGCGGCCTTGATCGTGTACTCGGCGGTGAGGTAGCCGTAGGTCAGGCCTCCCATCGGCTGGGACCCGTTGGTCTGGTCGTAAGTGCCGGCGCTGCCGACATCGTTGAAGTCGAAGCCGCGCATGTCGTACGCGCCCCCCAGGTAGAAACGCTCGTAGAAGGGCAGCGTGCCGCCGGTACCGGTTAGCGCGCCGACGCGACCGACGAGGGCGAGGGTCTGCTCGGCCGTCGGGGACAGCAGGAACCACTTGCCGCCGCGCAGCTCGGACTTGAGGTAGTCGACGCCGCCGCCAAGGGCGCCGCCCGCCAGCTCCTCCGTCCAGGCCAGCCGCGCGCCGCGGGTCGGGAAGTTATACTCGTCGCGCGTGTCGTACACGAGCGAAGCGGTCGCGGAGGAGATGGTCCGGGCGCCGCCGGCCTCGAGCTGGACATCCGCCGGGGCCTGGGCCGTGACGTTGTTCACGCCTTTGCGACGGAGGTCGTAGGCGATCCGGCCCTCGACGTTGCCGAAGACGCGGCGCCGGGCGTAGACGCCCACCCCCTGGGTGAGCACGGAGAAGTTGGCCGACTGGTAGCCGACGAACCTTCGCTCGAGCGTATAGCCGACGGCGAGGTCGCGATCCCAGAGCGCGGGCTCCTCGAAGGAGTGCTCGAACGTGTTCGAGAGGTTGCCGACGGAGACCCGCAGGCGGAGCTTCTGGCCGCCGCCGCGGTACCAGCCTTCCGGGTTGGTGTAGTCGAAGTTGCCCTCGGCGAACTCGACGAAGCCGACGAGCTGCTCGACGGTGCTGTAGCCGGCGCCGAAGCTGACCGATCCGGTATTGCCTTCCTTGACGGTGATACGGAGGTCGCTCTGGCCCGGCACCGCGGTGGGCACGGGAGCGAGGCGGACCTCCTCGAAGAACTGCGTGTTACGGAGGCGGGCCTCGGAGACGCGCATGCGGGCCAGGTCGAAGACCTCGCCGGGTCCGAGGGCCAGCTCGCGGGCGATCACGTTCAGGCGGGTCTTGGTGTTGCCCTGCACCTCCACGGCGCGCACGCTGGTGCGTTCGCCTTCCTCGAGCACGAAGCGCAGGTCGATCGCGCCGGTCTCCAGGTTGGGCCGGCGGACGACGTTGACCTGGGCGCCCAGGTACCCCATCTGGCCGTAATACTCGCGGAGCTTGTCGGCGGCGGTGTCGACGTTGGCGTTGGCGAACCAGTCGCCGGCGTTGAGCCGGTCGTTGGCCGCGGGCCGGGCCCCGCGGCGGATTGAGACCTCGTTGACGATGCGGCGCAGGGCCTCGGCGGCGAACACCGGGTTGGCAGCGCCCATTCGGTTACCCTCGATCTCGATGGTGCCGACGGAGTAACGGCGGCCTTCCTTGATACGGATGACCACATCGATCCAGCCGGACCCGTCGGCGAGATCCTTCACGACGCAGGCCTTCTCGGCGGGCAGCTCCTCGACCAGCACGTCGAGGAAGCCTTGCGACCGGTAATACTCGCGGACGGCCTGGCAATCCCGGCGATAATCCTCCGGATCGAGGCGGCCGCCGCTGGTGAGCCAGGAGAATTTCCACCAGCGCCAGGAAGACGCCTTGAGCTCGGCCGCGTCGATGACCTTGGCGGCGTCGAGGGCCTGCGCACCTTCGAGGCGGACATGGTCGACGCGCAGGTCGGCCCCCGGGCGGATGCGGACGAGCACGGCGGCGCCGCGCGGCGTGGAGGTGACCTCCGAGGTCACGACCGTGAAGGGACGCTTCTTGCGCAGCTCGGTCTGGAGCTTGAGCTCGGCTTGGCGGAGGGCGGCAAGGTCGAGCGGCTCGCCCGTCCGGATCTGCTCGAGTTCGAGGCTGCCCAGCGAGCCTTCGGGTAGTTCCTCGTCGCCGTCGGTCACGCGGAACGTGACGGCGAGGAGGGCCGGCCGGGGCTCGACGACGACCTCCACGTCCACCTCGCCGGTCGCCGGGTCGAGGCGCGGGAGCACGACCGCCTGGCTGAACCGACCGGTCGCGTAGAGCGCGCGGACCGTGCTGGCGGCCGCCTCGCGGGAAAAAGGTTCCCCGGCGCGGAACGCGACGAAGCCCCGGACAAAAGCCTCGGAGACCGCGCCGCCCTGGGCCTTGACGGTGATTGTGCGGACGTTCGGCACCTTCTCCACGGCGGCCTGGGCGGCGGCTAGGACGGGAGCCAGCAGCAGGCAGGCGGAAAGAAGGAAGCGGCGGGCGGAAGGCTTAGGCATTGCGGGATTCCCTGGCGAGAGCCTCGAAGCGTGTGAGGCTCGCGTTAAAGAGCAAGGGTATGTCGGAGGTGGGTCCGTTACGATTCTTCGCCACGATGAGCTCGCGGGCGAAGCAGCCGGGCTGGCTGGCGTGCTCCTGCTCCTGTTCCTGGGCCTGCTTGGCGCTGACCTGGGGCTTGGAAATAAGCATGACGATGTCGGCGTCCTGCTCGATCGAGCCAGACTCGCGGAGGTCCGACATCTTGGGCTGGCGGGCCTCGTCCTCCGACTTGCGGTTCAGCTGGGCGAGCGCGATGATCGGCACCCGGAACTCCTTGGCCATGGCCTTGATGCTGCGGGAGACCTCGGCGATCTGCTGCTCGCGGGAGACGCTCGAGTCCATGCCGTTGATCAGCTGGATATAGTCGATGACGATCAGGTCGAGGGGCTTGCGGGCGTGGACGCGGCGGCACTTGGCGCGGATCTCGAGGATGGTCTGGCCGCCGTTGTCATCGATGACCAGCGGGCGCCCGCGGTACTCGTTGGCCGCCGCCACGAGGTCGAGCTGCATGCGCTCGTCGGGGTGGCCGGAACGGAGCTTCTGCTGGTTGACGCGGGCGCGGGAGCAGAGGAGGCGCAGGGCCAGCTCGCGCGCGGGCATCTCGAGGGAGAAGAGCATCACGTGCGCGGGCCCGCGGCCGGAGTTCGGCTTGGGGAAGAGCGCGGCCTCGATGAAGTTGAGGGCGATGGAGGTCTTGCCCATGCCGGGACGGGCCGCCACGACGATCATCTGGCCGCCCTGGAAGCCGAAGGTCAGCGCGTCCAGGTCGGTGAACCCGGTCGGCAGGCCCTGCACCGAGTTGCGGTCGCGCATGATCTTCTCGACGAGCTCCATGGCCTCCTCGATCGACTTGTCGACGGGCATGGCTGACTCCGAGATGCGGTCCTCGCTGATGCTGAAGAATGCGCGCTCGACCTCCTCCATGAGGCGGGCGATGCCCTCGGTGTGGGCGTGCGCCTTCTCCACGGTGGTCACCGCGGTGGAGATCAGCTTCCGGATGAAATGCTTCTCGCGGACGATGCTCAGCCAGTGGGGCGCGTGCGCGGTCGAGGCGACCTGCCCCGTCAGCTCGTTCACGTAGGCGGCGCCGCCGGCGGCGTCGAGCGAGCCTTCCCGGCGAAGGCGCTCGGTCAGCGTGATCTCGTCGATGCCCACGCTCTCCTGCGAGAGCTGGAGCGCCGCGGCGTAGATGTCCTGGTGCTTAGGGTCGAAAAAGTAGTCGGGCGTGACCTTCTGCTCGAGGCAGCGCTGCAGGGTGTCGCCGCCGTCGATGATGATGCTCGCGATCAGGCCGCGCTCGGCGTCGAGGTTATGCGGCGGGACGCGGTCGCCGTAGTTGGGCTCGGCGGCGCGACGCGAGCGCTGGGGTCTTTCGGCCATGGAAAAAGGAGGAGAGTGGGCGGGGGGCGGAGGGGTGACAGCGACAAACGATACACGGTCCGTTCACGCTCCGTTCACGGTCTATTCACAGCCTGCGACCATCACCAGAAAGAAACAGGGCGCGAGGCCGAAGCCTCACGCCCTGCTACGGGATGGCGCGGAGCTCAGGCCTTCTTCTCGGCCTTCTCCTTGCGCGGCTTGCGCGACTTCTTGTCGTCGCGGTGCTCGCGCTCGTCGGCCTCGGGCGCCTCCTCGGCGACGGGCTCGATCGGGTTCTCGGAGACGACCTCGAAGCCCTGCTCGACCATGACGGCGCCATGGAGGCGGATGCTGCAGACGTGCTTGCCGAGGATCTTCACCGGGCCCTGGCCGAGGTGGATGCGCTTGCGCTCCAGCTCAACGCCGTGCTCGGCCAGCTTGGCCGCGATTTCGGCGGTGCTGATCGCACCGAACATCTTGCCACCCTCGCCGGTCTTAACGGCGAAGACGAGGTTGATGGCGGCGAGCTTGGTCTCGATGGCCTTAGCGGCCTCGAGGTCGCGGGCCTCGCGGAGGTCGCGGGCCTTGCGGAGGGACTCGATGTACTTGGTGTTGGCGCGATTAACCGGCAGGGCGATGCCCTGGGGCAACAGGTAGTTGCGCGCGAAGCCCGCGCGGACGCGGACTTGCTCGCCTTCGGCGCCTAGGCCGTCGACGGGCTTGATGAGGAGAACTTCGGTGAATGCCATGGTCTTTCTTGGGTTATAAGGTTGGTGAGGAAATGTTTAGAACGGGACGTCGTCGCCGCCGCCCTGGTCGCCGGACGGAGCCGGGGTGTCGTTGCCGCCGCGGGCACGAGGAGCGGAACCGCCCTCTTCGCCACCCTGGGCCTTGCCACCGATAAAGGTGAAGTTCTCCAGGACAACGCCGAGGCGCGAACGCTTCTCGCCGGTCTTCTTGTCCTCCCACTGGTCGAGCTTCAGGCGGCCTTCGACGAGGATACCGGAGCCCTTGCCGCAGTACTTGGCGATGATTTCGGCCTGCTTGCCGTAGCTCTCGATGTCGACGTAGGTGACTTCCTCGCGCTTCTCGCCTTCCTTGGTGGTGTAGGCGCGGTTGACGGCGAGGGAGAACTTGGTGAGGGCCTGCCCCGAAGGGAGGGCGCGCGCCTCGG
>CAIRWP010000022.1 GCA_903882335.1 uncultured Opitutia bacterium
CGTGCGAGGAGCCGCCGACGACGACCTTGGTCCAGTCGAGTTCCTTGCCGCCGGCGGTGAGGAACTGTTCCCAGCGGCCCTGCGGGTGCGTCTTCACGAGCCACTGCACCATGCGCGTCGCGCGGCCCTTCGCGGAATCGGCCGCGGCGATCTCGACCGACTTCGAGGCGTCGACGCCGGCGGTGGCTTCGAGGCGGATGTTGCCGAGGTGCTGCGTGTCGGCGGGGACGGTGTTGAGCTTGCCGAACCAGCCGCGGGCGTAGTGCACGCTGATGTGGTGGTAGCCGTAGCCGTTGACCTTGTCGGCGATGACGGGGTTATGGCCCATCAGCCAGACCACGAGCTGCCCGCGAGGCGCGACGCGCGTGTCGACGTCGGCCGTCTGCACGTCGGCAGGCTTGCCCTTGCTGTCCAGGTTGAATTCGATCTCCGGATACGCCTTCGCGGTCGGGTCGACCTCGCTGGCGCGCGCGCGGAGGTGGTAGGCCTGCGGCTTCGGGTCGTTGAACTTCGGGGCGGCCGCGTCGGCGTGGACCGCGAGCAAGGCGACGGACAGGAGGGCGAGGATGCGCATGGGGTTGCGTCCCTTGATGCCCGCGCACCCGCGCGTTGGCAAGACGGACCCATGTGGAATTGGCTCGAAAGCCCGGGCCTTCTCGACAGGTTTCTTCCCAGCGACCTCACCCCGGCCGCCCGATCATGCGATACCTCCTGCCCCTCGCATTCTGCGCCGCATTCCTTGTCTGCTGCGGACTCGTCGGCCGCCATGAAGTCAAGGTGCGCGTCGTCGATGAGTCGGGGGCGTCGGTGGCAGGGGCGAAGTCATCAATATACTTCGTCAATGCGCGTAATGATGTGCGACGAGATGGCTTAACAGACAAAAACGGGTTATCGTCAGCCAGCGGAAGTGGCACGAACAGCTTTGGTTTTATTATCACCAAGGAGGGGCATTACCAAGCAAGAGTAGAAGGGCTTTCCAAGGATCGGGACCACGACGTGAAGGTGGTTCTCCCGAGGATCCTGAATCCTATACCTCTCTACGCCCAGCATGGCGGAAGTGCTACCGCGATTGCTTTCCCCGTCCAGAACGAGTGGGTCGGCTTCGACTTGGAGGTGGCGGACTGGGTGGCCCCGCACGGCAAGGGAAAGACCGCTGATTTCCTGTTGCGATTCAAGAACGAGTTCAAGGGGTGGCGTAATGGGCTCGAGGACGATATCGACGCGCACATTGCGGCGACCAAGGAGTCGGCCTTATTGCTGAAGGAAGAGTGGACCATGGAGAAGTTCAAGATTAAGGCCGGAAGATGGGAGGGCGTGATGGAGCTTTCTTTCCCAGGCGAAGGGGAGGGGCTGTTCGAAGAGAAGCGTTTTCTGGCCTACTGCCCGCTGAAGCTTCCGCATCTCGCCCCTGAAGAAGGGTATGTGCCTACGCGTAGTTTCGTGGTAAATGGCAACTTCTCTCCAGGGAGAGAAGACATCGGACTTTTTCTACGCACGCGCGTGAGGAGGGATAAGCAAGGCAAGATGATATCGGCTAACTACGCCAAAGTCATCGGCGATTTTCGCGTCAGTACGCCTGGCCCCGGTGGTTTTAGCCTAGCATATTACTTCAATCCCACGCCTAACGACCGTAATCTGGAGTTCGATACGGATAAGAATCTGTTCCCGAAGGAAAAGCCCGGCACCAACGTGTACGATCCTTGATCGGTGATCGGCTCACTTTGGCGGCTTGCATTTACACCGAGGCATCCAGGCGCTCGTCGACAACGGCGTCCTGCGCGAGATCACCGGTAAGGCCCGTAACCGCATCTCCGTCTACCAGCGCTTAATCGAAATCCTTAACGAGGCTTAAACCAGTATGCTGATAAGCAAGAAAATGCGGATCGATTTCCGTGATGCCATGAAGGATCACTTGGTTAAGGCACTCATAACCAATATTTTTGATGCTGCTGATGTGGTCAGTAATCTAGACTATGTGCCTCCACCGAACATTAGTGGAGAGAGGCGAATGCTGGTTGAGCAGTCCTATGGGATAGTGCCGCTTTTTTGGTCCAGTTGAATGCAATTCTCAGGGGGTGTTTACAACCCAACCCAAAAACACCAGATCATCCCTGAGGTTCGACGTTCCCAGCCGCCAGCCGCTATCCGCTAACCGCCAACACCACCTACTTCGGCAGCTTGGCGTCGACGTGATCGAGGGCCTTCTCGATGACGTCCTTGGGGGCCCACTGGTGGCCGCCTTCGAATTCGAAGACCTGCAGGCGGTCGCCCTGCGTGGCCTGCA
>CAIRWP010000023.1 GCA_903882335.1 uncultured Opitutia bacterium
CCTGCGTCCCGACACCACCGGTGTCTACGATAACGCGAAAGAATTCCGCCAGGTCATCCCGGACATGGTGACGATGCCGCAGCTCTTCAAGAACAACGGCTACGCCGTCGCCCGCATCGGCAAGCTCTACCATTATGGCGTGCCCAAGGAAATCGGCACCAACGGCCTCGATGACCCGCAGTCGTGGGAGAAAGTCTGGAATCCGCGCGGCCGTGATTGCGACGACGAGGATAAGATCTTCTCGATCGGCGTCGGCGCCGGCACCTCCGCCGACAAGACCAAGGGCAACATGGGGCAGATTCTTGTCGGCTCGGGCAACTACGGCGGCACGCTGAGCTGGCTCGCGGCCGACGGGACTGACGCCGAACAGACCGACGGCAAGATCGCCGCGCAGGCGGTCGACTTCCTCCGCCAGAAGCGCGCACAGCCCTTCTTCCTGGCGGTCGGCTTCTTCCGCCCCCACACCCCCTACGTCGCGCCGAAGCCTTACTTCGCCCAATACCCGAAGGACCAGGTGCAACTGGCCAAGGAACCCGCCGGCAACCGTGAGACTAAGCCGGCCGTCGCCCTCACGAACACCGCCGTGGCGAATTATGGAATGCCCGAAGACACCCAGCGCACGGCCAAACAGGCCTACCTGGCGTCGATGACCTTCATGGACGCCCAGTTCGGCCTGGTGCTGGCCGAGCTCAAGAAGCAGGGCCTCGATAAGGATACCATCGTGGTGTTCATCAGCGACCACGGGTATAACCTCGGCGAACACGGACTCTGGCAGAAGCGTTCGCTCTACGAAGATTCGGCCCGCGTGCCGTTCATCATCCGTGATCCGGGCAATCCGGCCAACGGACGCGCCACCAAGCGCGTGGCCGAGCTTGTCGATCTCTACCCGACCGTCGCCGACCTCTGCGACCTGAAGCCCGACAAACGCGCCGAGGGCAAGAGCCTCCGCCCGGTGCTGGAGCGTCCCGACGCCCTCTGGAATCACGCCGCTTACACGCAGGTCGACTTCGGCGCCATCAACGCCGGCGGCAAGAAGAAGGCCGCCACGCAGGAACGTAAGGTCGGCCGCTCGGTCCGCACCGAACGCTACCGCTATACGGAATGGAACCAGGGCAAACTCGGGGTCGAGCTGTACGACCACGACGCCGATCCGGGCGAGTTCAAGAACCTCGCCGACGACCCGGCCTACGCTTCCGTCGTCACGGCGCTCAAGGCCACCCTCGCCAAGGGAACGAATTAAGAGGTAGGGACAGCACCACGTGCTGTCCTCGCTCACCCCGGTAGGGCGTGACTGGGTTACGTCATTGTGGCCCGACAGAGGACTGAGTAGAGGACGGCGTTGAGGGCTGAATGGAGGACTGAATGGATCCTCATTTCTGAAAGCAGGTAAGCCGGCAGGGGTCGGTGTGCGCCAAAGACAAAATAGGGACAGCACGTGGTGCTGTCCCTACCTCAAGTCCTCCGGCCCTCTAGTCCTCAGGCCCTCTAGTCCTCGACCCTTCAGCTATACTTCAACTCGACCTTCTTGCCGGTACGGATCGACTCGTAGATGCCG
>CAIRWP010000024.1 GCA_903882335.1 uncultured Opitutia bacterium
CAGGTATGGGTGCGTTTCATGGGGTCGGGACGGACGGACTCGAGGGGTATGGTTAACGGACGGGGAAAACCCTAGTCAAAGCCCAATTGGCAGGGCTAGGGATAGGGGTAGGGATAGGGCCATCGTTTCGGGTGGGCAGGACGCCCTCTCGGGGCTTAAGTCTCCGCATGCGCACCCTCGCACTCCTGACCGCCTGCCTGCTGGCGGCCGTCGCCTCCGCCGCCCCGCAGAAGGTCGAGATGGCCGGTTACCTCCTCGTTCCGACCGAGCGCGTGCCGGAGGCCTACGACGCCGGCTTCTCGATCTATGCCGCCGCCTGGCCGCTGTTGAATCAATACCCCGGCCATCGCTTCCAGACGGGCCTCTTCGGCACCTGGATGCATCCGCAGTATCCCAAGGACGAGAAACCCAAGGATCTGTATAATGACATCGAAGGCGGTCTCGGCTGGTGGCGTGACACGCACTTCCCGACCACGACGCCGAAGTTCATCATGGGTGGCGTCGGCGTGAACTTCTACGACATCGCCAACGGGCCGGGTTACGGACGCGGCACCTGGGAAGATCCGCGTGGGCTCTATGGTGTCGCGCAGCTCACGCCTTGGCTGCTGTTCCCGCTCGACGGCCTGAATCTGAAGCAGGGTGTCAACGGCGAGCTCTTCGGCTACGGTTACCTGCCGATGCCGTTCGCCCAGGCCAAGACGAAGACCGAAGGCAAGGACGTCCCCACGGGCGCCAACTGCTGGACGCTCTTCCTGAACTCCGCGAACTTCAAGGGGCCGGTCTGTTTCTTCACGCCGAACTTCTGGGCGCGCGCGGCTCTCCGTAATCCGGCCGTCGCCGGACAGATGCTCGATTCGCGCGGTTCGGATCCGAACAAGCACTTCCAGATGGAGACCCAGTATGTGCCCGCCGCGCAGGCGGTGGACGACAAGGGCGAGACCTATGCGCGCGTCGCGCCCACGTCTTTCCCGGTCGGCGCCGACGGCACCACGGTCGTGCTGCATCGGCTCACCTCGTACGATCGCCGCGCGCTCTATGACGGCGTGAAGGCCTGGTTCGACGGCGGCCCGGTGGCGACGGGGGCGATCAATCCGGCCGGTGCGTTCATCCAGAACTTCAAGAACAACGGCGGTTCGACGTGGAGCATCTACAAGCAGGGCACCAAGCGGGAGGCCAAGCCCGGGCTCGCTTGGAAATCCTTCGCCACGCCGCATTCGCCGGATCCGATGACCTATGGCTACAAGTGGGACGATAAGCTCGTCTCGCGCAGCACGCCGGGTCTCGTGACGCTGCCGCAGTACTATCGCTTCGGCACGGGCGGCAAGAATGGGCAGTGGACGCCGGTAAAGCCCGCCGAGGTGCCGGCCACGACGGGCCTGGCACAGATGAGTTTCGAGCCCCCGGTGGAAAAGCCGCAGGCGCCGCGCGAGACCCAGCCGGGTGAGCAGACGACCTGGAAGGTGCCTGGTCCCAAGGCCGGACCGTTCCAGGCCTTCCTCGGTGACGGCAGCGTCGTGACTTATTATTGGTACCGCTTCGCCGATCAGCCCGCCATCCTCAACGCCGACCTGACGCCGGCCGAGCGCGAAGCCTTGCAGGTCAAGGTCGAGAAGCTGCATCGCACCTGGACCAAGGATCGTGATTACCTCGCGCCGCCCACCGTCGGTAAACTCGCCGCGCTCGATCCCGCGCAGGTCCTCACGCCGCCGAAGGGACTCGAAATCGGTTACGTCCCCATCGCCACGCGGCAGGAACTCGCCCCGGCGAAGAAGTAAGCCGGCTCAGCGTCGGTCGATATCCTTGGCCTCGATCGGCTCGACGTGCGCGAGGTGATCGGGGTTCTTCTTGCCCGTGAGCACCTTGACGAGGCACCACACGAACAGCGTGGTCACCGCGCCCACCGAGATGAGCAGGAAGAGAAGTCCGGCGAGTGTCATGGTCGTAAAGTAGGAGGATTAGCGGGCGTCCCAGCGTTTGCCGGCGCGATGGATCATCAGCGCCGAGAAGCCGGCGAAGAGAAGGAGGAAGAAGGCCGTCAGGCGGGCGACGCCGCTGGCGGGGTGGCCGGGGCCGCCGACGAGGTCGAGGATGGGGTCGGTCGGCGCGAAGACCGGGGCGCTGAACGACAGGTTCCAGCCGGCGACGTTCTTGAGCACGAACATCAGGAAGATCGCGGTCAGGAAGGCCGGCGAGACCCACCGGAGGATGAACTTGAAGATCCGGGGGATGCGGAGGTCCGCCCCCTGATGGGCCTCGGTCCAGCCGCGCTCGGTGCCGAAGGCGAAGTTGAAGATGTAGATCAGCAGCGTGCCTTGGAGGAAGATGCCGATGTCCCCGATCCAGAA
>CAIRWP010000025.1 GCA_903882335.1 uncultured Opitutia bacterium
CATCTGGACGCTGCAGGCCGGCAAGCACCTCTACGTCGAGAAGCCGCTTTCGCATAACATCTTCGAAGGCCAGCAGCTCGTCGCCGCCTCGCAGCACTTCTCCAAGCTCATCGTCCAGGCCGGCACGCAGAGCCGCTCCGGTGCGGGCATCCGCTCCGCCATCAAGGCCGTCCATGCCGGCGAATACGGCAAGGTGAAGGTCGCCCGCGCAATCTGCTACAAGCGCCGCAAGTCCATCGGCCCGGCCAAGAAGAACGCCCTCCCCGCCGAGATCGACAACGATCTCTGGCACGGCCCGGCCGACCTGCAGGAATCCATCCGCGGCAACGAATCCGACAAGGTCACCGAGGCCGCCAACAGCGGCCCCGTGCACTACGATTGGCACTGGTTCTGGAACTACGGCGGCGGCGACCTGTGCAACCAGGCCATCCATGAGATCGATATCGCGCGCTGGTTCCTCGGCACCCACGAGGTCGCGACCGAGGTCGTGTCCGTCGGCGGCCGCTTCGGCTACGTCGACTGCGCCGAGACCCCCAATACCTTCATCTCGATCCACAACTACGCCGCCGCGCCGCTCATCACCGAGGTCTACGGCCTGACGTCCGACGGCAAGATGGACGGCCCCATGAACAAGTTCGGTAAGTTCGCCGAGCTCAACAAGGGCCAGAAGTCGGCCAAGTCCCCTGACATCGGCATCATCGTCGAATGCGAGAACGCCACCATCGTGGTGCCCGACTACAACTCGGCGCAGGTCTACGACAAGGACGGCAAGTTCCTGAAGTCCTTCGGCAAGACCGTCGACCAGGTCGACCTCACCGGCGGCGCCTCCGGCCACCACGCCAACTGGGTCGACGGCATCCGCAAGGGTTCCGCGGAGAACATCCACGCCCCGGTCCGCGAGTGCCACCTGTCCACCTCCCTCGTGCACTCCGCCAACGTCTCCTTCCGCCTCGGCGCGAAGAAGAACGCCGGCGAGATCAAGGAAGCCGTCAAGGCCAGCAGCGGCCTGGCCGAAGCCTTCGGCCGCATGGCCGAGCACCTCGGCCGCAACGGCATCAACCTCGACGAGAACAAGGCCGTCCTCGGCCTCCCGCTCACCCTCGACGCGAAGACGGAGCTCTTCACCGGCGCCAACGCCGAAGCCGCCAACCGCGACCTCGTGGCCAAGCGCGCCGGCCGCAAGGGCTTCGAGATCCCGACGACCTTCTAAGAACTCACCACCCGGGGCGGGGCGGCCGCACGGCCGCCCCGCCCCACTCTTTTACCAAACCCGCATACCCATGAAGAAGACCCTGCTCACCCTCGCCCTGCTGCCCCTCGCCTCCTTCGGCGCGGAGATCTTCAACGGCAAGGACCTCACCGGTTTCGCCAAGAAAGGCGGCGAAGCCAGCTACGCCGTCAAGGATGGCGTGCTCGTCGGCACCTCAACGCTCAACACCCCGAACACCTTCCTCGCCACCGAGAAGGAGTTCGCGAACTTCGTGCTCGAGTACGATTTCCTGAACGACCCGCGCCTGAACTCGGGCGTCCAGTTCCGCTCGCACGCCCATGACAAGGCGACCGAGATCGTCGACACCGCAGGCAAGACCGTCAAGGTCCCCGCCGGTCGCGTGCACGGCTACCAGGCCGAGATCGACACGGACCCCAAGAACGTCCGCAAGCCGGACACGCAGGCCCGCATGTGGTCCGCCGGCCTCTACGAGGAAGGCCGCCGCGGCTGGATCGTCCCGGGCTTCGGCGGCGGCGACGCCCTCGCCTTCTCCAAGCAGGGCCGCGAGGTCACCAAGGTCGGCGAATGGAACCACGTGAAGGTCGAGGCCGTCGGCAACCGCATCCGCACCTGGCTCAACGGCGTGGCCCGCGTGGACGCCCGCGACGACGGCTACCTCGCCGGCTTCATCGCCTTCCAGGTCCACGGCATCGGCAACGCCAAGGACAAGGCCGGCACCACCGTGCAGTGGAAGAACATCACCCTGACCGAGGTCGCCGACAACACGCTCACCGAGTCCGAGAAGGCCGACGGCTGGACGCTCCTCTTCGACGGCGTGTCCACCAAGGGCTGGCGCTCCGCCAAGGGTCCGGACTTCCCCAAGGCCGGCTGGTCCGTCGTCGATGGCACCCTCCGCACCGCCAAGGGCGACGGCAAGGAATCCGCGGCCGCCGGCGACATCGTCACCCTCGGCGCCTACAAGCAGTTCGAGATCTCGGTCGACTTCAAGCTGACCACCGGCGCGAACAGCGGCCTGAAGTACTTCGCGCAGCCGTCGCTCAACCAGGGCGCCGGTTCCGCGTTCGGCCTCGAGTTCCAGATGCTGGACGATGACGTGCACGCCGACGCCAAGCTGGGCCGCGACGGCAACCGCACGGTCTCGTCGCTCTACGACCTGATCACCGCCAAGAACAAGCGCCCCAACCCGATCGGCCAGTGGAACAACGCCTACGTCGTGACCAAGGGCACCAAGGTCGAGCACTGGCTCAACGGCCGCCTCGTCGTGGCCTATGACCGCGCTTCCCAGGAATTCCGCGACCTCCGCGCCAAGTCCAAGTACGCCGACCCCAAGTTCGGTGGCAACTTCGGCGAGTGGGAGTCCGGTCACATCCTGCTCCAGGAGCACGGCGACGAAGTCTGGTTCAAGAACGTCAAGCTCCGCGACCTGAGCAAGTAACCGGCGCGTCAGCCGACCGCGAAGGCGGGCCTCCGGGCCCGCCTTTTTTGTTTGGTCACTTAGGTAGGGCTGACCGTCCCGGTCGGCCGTGCATCGGGTAGGGCTGACCGTCCCGGTCGGCCGTGCGTCGTGCGGGCCTACGGCGGACCAGCAGGGACGCTGGTCCCTACCGGCGCGAACGGGGTTCGCGAGCGGTTTGGGGATGGCGGTTGGCGGTTAGGCACGCGATGTGAGAGGCAAGAGTTACGCCCGTGCCCACTGGTCCACTGGCCAGCATGCCAGCTTTGTCTCTCCCCCTTACCCACCTGCCCACTGGCCAGCGTGCCAGTTGATCACACCCCCTTGCCTTCCTACCCTATTCCCTATTCCCTAACCCCATCCCTCCCGCCCCTTCCCATGCGTCTCCTCGCCTTGCTGCTCACACCCCTCGCTCTGTTGGGCGCCGAGACTCCGGCCCCGAGCGAGCTGAAGGTGATGACCTTTAACCTGCGCTTTGCCAGCGAAGTGATGCCGCATGCCTGGTCGGTGCGCCGGCCGGTGACCAAGGCTTGCCTCGAACTGACCGCTCCCGACCTAATCGGCACCCAAGAAGGCGTGATGGCCCAACTGGCCGACATGCGTGCTGACCTGCCTGCTTATGCGATGATCGGCCAAGGCCGCGAAGGCGGCGAGAAGGGCGAGTACATGGCCATCTTCTATCGCCGTACGCGCTTCGAACTCCTTGAGACCCACGACTATTGGCTATCAGAAACCCCTGAAGTGGTGGGATCCAAGTCTTGGAATAGCTCCCTGCCTCGCATGGTCACATGGGCTCGCTTCCGCGACAAGGCTTCCGGCAAAAGTTTTGTCTTTGTGAACACGCACTTCGACCACATCTCCGAAGAAGCGCGCGCCCAATCGGCCAAACTCGTCCGTGCACGCCTCGAGAAACTGAAACCAACCGATCCCGTCTTACTCGTCGGTGATTTCAATGCAGTGACCAAGACCAGCGCCGCCTACCGGACCTTCATGGACGGCGGCTTCCTCACCGATCTTTTTCGTACGGCCCCAGAGCGGAGCGGCGAGGCCTTGAATACTGCGCACGGGTATCAAAAACCCCGCTCTAACGGCATCCATATTGACTGGATTCTTGGACGTGGCCCCTGGAAGCCCCAGACCGCCGAAGTCATCACTTTTGAAATCAAGGGCCAGACCCCCAGCGACCACTTCCCGGTGATGGTGAAGGTCACCCTCGAGTAGCCCGTGAGCCTGCGGTCAGCCTTGCGATAGGCCAAGAATCGCCCAACGTTTCGCCATGCGACCCCTGCTGGCATGGCTTTTGACCGCGTGTGCCGCATTGGCGGCCACGGAAGCCAAGCGCCCGAATATCCTGTTCTTCATCATGGACGACTGGGGCATGGGGCACGCCGGCGCCTACGGTTGCCGCTGGGTCAAGACACCGAACTTCGACCGGGTCGCCCGCGAAGGCTTGCTCTTCATGAACGCCTACACGCCGACCGCCAAGTGCGCGCCGTCGCGTTCGACGATCATGACGGGGCGCTACCCTTGGCAGCTCGGCGCCGCCGCGAACCACCAGTGCATCTTTCCGCCGGAGTTCGGCATCTTCCCGGAGGCGTTGACGGCGGGCGGCTACTTCTACGCGACGACGGGCAAGGTCTGGGGGCCGGGTAGCATGCTCGACATCCAAGGCAAGCCGCGGGGCTACGCGGGTAAGACCTACAACCAGGCCAAGGCCAAGCCGCCGACCACCGGGATCACGAACAACGACTACGCGACGAACTTCGAGAACTTCCTGCGGGACACGCGCCCCGGCCAGCCGTGGTTCTTCTGGGCGGGACCGATCGAGCCGCACCGCGACTACGAGGCGGGCACGGGGGCCCGCCTCGGCGGCAAGCAACCGTCCGACGTGGACCGGGTTCCGGCGATCTGGCCCGACAACGCGACGGTGCGGAGCGATCTCCTCGACTACGCTTACGAGGTGGAACACTCCGACCGCCATCTGGGCCGGATGCTGGCCGCCCTGGAAAGCGCCGGTAAACTCGACGACACCTTGGTGATCGTGACGAGCGACAACGGGATGCCCTTCCCGCGCATCAAGGGCCACATGTACGAGAACGCCAATCACCTGCCGCTCGCGGTCCGCTGGCCCAAGGGCATCCGCGGGCCGGGCCGACGGGTCGAGGCCTACGTGAGCTTCATCGACCTCGCGCCGACCTTCCTCGAGGCGGCCGGTATCGCCTGGAAGGACGGCGGGCTGGCCCCCACGCCCGGACGCAGCCTCTTCGACGCTTTCGCCGACAGCCCCGACCTCGCCCGAACGCGCGACCACGTCTTGGTCGGCCGGGAGCGCCACGACTTCGGCCGGCCCAACGACGCGGGCTACCCGGTACGCGGCATCGTCAAGGATGGCCGGCTCTACCTCGAGAACGCCGAACCGTCGCGTTGGCCCTGCGGCAACCCCGAGACCGGGTACCTCGACACCGACGCCAGCCCGACGAAGTCTTTCATCCTGCAGGCGCGCCGGGACAAGGGCACCGACCCGCATTGGGACCTCTGTTTCGGCCTCCGTCCGGCCCAGGAGTTGTATGACCTGCGGACCGACCCCGACTGCGTCCGCAACTTGCTCGCACCCCCGACCACCGCCCCCGGCGCCACCGAACTGCGCGCCCAGCTGTGGGCTGAGCTCAAGGCCCTCGGCGATCTCCGGGCGGTCGGCCGCGGGGCCGAATACGAGGCGCACCCGTCGGCGGACGTGCGCCGCCGCGGTTTCTACGAGAAATACCTGCGCGGCGAGAAACTCGACGCGAACTGGGTCATCCCTTCCGACTGGGAGCCCGCCCCCTTGAAATGAACGTCCTTCGCCTCTGCCTGCTGGCCCTCGCGGCCCCGCTCCTCCCCGCCGCGGAGGTGAAACGACCCAACATCCTCTTCTTCTTCGCCGACGACTGGGGTCGCTTCGCCCGCATCTACGCTGAGGCTGACGGACGAGGCGGGATCAACGACGTCGTCCGTACCCCGCACTTCGACCAGCTCGCCCGCCAAGGCGTGCTCTTCCGCAACGCGCACGTCAACGCGCCCTCCTGCACGCCTTGTCGCAGTTCGCTGCTCTCCGGTCAGTACTTCTGGCGGACTGGCCGCGGCGCCATCCTGCAGGGCGCCGTCTGGGATGCCTCCATCCCCTCCTACCCGCTCCTGCTGCGCGAGGCCGGCTATCACCTCGGAAAATCCTACAAGGTCTGGAGCCCCGGCTCCCCGGGCGACGCCCCGTACGGGGGCCAAACCCACGCTTTCGAGAAGGCAGGTCGACAGTTTAACAACTTCTCCGAGAACGTGACCGAGATGGTGGCCAAGGGCGCCACGATTGAAGCGGCGCGCGAACAGTTGCTCGACGAGGTCCGCCAGAACTTCCGCGCGATGCTCGCCGCCCGCCAAGCGGGGAAACCCTTCGCCTACTGGTTCGGCCCCACCAACGTCCACCGCGCATGGGTCCAAGGCAGCGGCCAAAAACTCTGGGGCATCGATCCCAACGAACTCAAAGGCAAGATGCCACCCTTCCTCCCCGACGTACCGATCGTCCGCGAGGATCTGGCCGACTACTTGGGTGAGGTCCAGGCCTGGGACGCCGCCATCGGCGCCATCCTCGCCGAACTGGACCGCACGGGCGAACGCCAGAACACGCTGATCGTCGTCAGCGGCGACCACGGCGCCCCGGGTTTCCCGCACGGCAAGTGCAACCTCTACGGATTCGGTACGGGCGTGGCGCTCGCCATCACCGGCCCGGGCGTCCAAGGCGGCCGGGTAGTCGACGACTTCGTCAATCTGCCCGACCTCGCGCCGACCTTCCTCGAGGCCGGCGGGCTCAAGCCGCCGGCAGTCATGACGGGCAGGTCGCTTTGGCCGGTACTACGCTCCGACCGCAGCGGACTCGTCGACCCCACCCGCACCTATGTGATCACCGGGCGCGAACGGCACGTCGAGGTGGCCCGCCCGGATTACTCGCCCTACCCGCAGCGCGCGCTGCGTACCAAGGACCATGTGATGATCGTCAACTTCCACCCGGAGCGCTGGCCGCTGGGCGATCATTATCGCCTCGACCGCGCCGACGAACCCTCCTTTGCCGAAATCGCGCGGACGACCTTCGTGACGATCCCCGACGACGACGCCGGCCCGACCAAGGCCTGGTTCGTCGGCGCGCGCAAGACGGACGAGTGGTCCGCGCTCTTCACGCAATGCTATGGCCGTCGGCCGATGTTCGAACTCTACGACCTCGGCAAGGATCCGCACGAGATGAAGAACGTCGCCGAAGACTCCGCCTACGCCGCAGTTCGCACGCAGCTCACCGAACAGCTCTTCGCCGAGCTGCGGTCATCGGGCGATCCGCGGATGGTCGACGAGGGCAAGTATTTCGAGACCCCGCCTCTCGCGGGCCCGTTGCCCGGACAAGAAAACATGCGGCTCCCGGGCGGCCTGCCGGTCAAAAAGACCAAGAAAAAATAAGGTCGGCGGGGCCGATTGAATGCCCTGATCGTTAGACGCTTATACACGTCCTCTCCGGCGGCATTAGGACGACTGTTATCCTATAAGACAAATACACGACGCTCGCCGCCCGCGGGCAGAGGCCATTGTTTGGGGCATGGAAAGTCTCCGCACCTTCTGGACAGACCATCGGCTGGGTTTGCTCTATGGCGCCCTGTGGGCCTTTGCGCCGATGATCATCCGTGAGCAGATCCCCCTTTTCAATTACGACAACGGTCCGGACGATTTCAAGCGGCTGCCGATGCAATGGGGAGGGTGCTTCGTCATGCTGGTCGCCAGCCTGCTGACCGGTGTCGCGGTGACCTGGCTCTTGCGTCGCCTCCTGAAAGGCAGTGGTGCCATGAAACTGTTTTTGTGGAGCCCCTTGGCGCTGCTCATAGGCACCACGCTATTCGGCTTCCTCTTCGCGCAGTTTGGCTGGCTCATGCTTGATCTGACGGAGCCCTACGGCCAGCTGACGCTGGCCTGCATGTGGCTACACCCCTTGCTTTCGTTCGGCTCGTTCGCCGCCGTTTTCCTGATTCCGCTGGCTGGCCTCACCACCTGGGACCTCTGGAGGCGCGTCAACTGTTCGTCCGCGCTCTAAAGCAAACCGCAATAACCTCTCCCCCAACCTCGACCGGCTCGGGGCCAGCCTAGGATTGCACGGGGGCGGCGGCACCTTCGCGATCCTGCAAGGCCTTGGCGGCACGGAAGGCGGAAGCGATAATCGCACGGAACTTGCCTGCTTCAGGCGCATCAAGGCTTGGCCGATTCATCCTATCGGCGACCCGCGGATTGACCCCGAGCCAATGAATTTCGAGCTCCCTCCCTGCACGCAGGCTGCAAGCAAGGTGGGTGGGTTGATTTGAGCGAAAAAGGGCACGACCTCCGCTTGTCTTTCGGGGGGGGAGAGCTTTACCGTTCGCCATGGCCAAAAAGACCTCCGGGATTACCGACTACCCTGACTTCCTCAAGGACCTCCTGATCGCGAAGTCCCCGACGGGTCACGAGTTCGCCGCGCAGGCGGTGGTCGACCGCTACGTTGAGAAGTCGGCGGACACCTACGCGAAGGACGCCATCGGCAACCGCATCGCGACCCTCAAGGGCAACGGCGGCCCGACCTTGATGTTCGCCGGCCACATCGACGAGATCGGCCTCATCATCTCCCACGTCGACGACAAGGGCTACCTTTACTTCGAGTTCCTCGGCGGCCACGACCAGATCATCCCCTCCGGCCGCCGTCTGCACATCCTGACCCGCGAGGGTCCGGTGCTCGGCATCACCGGCAAGCGTGCCGTGCACCTGCTCTCGCCCGAGGACCGCAAGCGCGTCCCGGAGCGTCATGACATGTGGATCGATATCGGCGTGAACAACCGGACCGACGCCCTGTCCATCGTGCGGATCGGCGACCCCGCCGTCTACGCCGACGGCCCTGAGATGCTGCGCGGCAGCATCGGCGTGGCCCGCGCGTTCGACGACAAGGCCGGTGCTTACGTCTGCATGGAGGCCTTCCGGCGCCTCGCCAAGGAGAAGTCCCTCGCCGCCACCGTGGCCTCCGTCGCCACCACGCAGGAGGAAATCGGCGTGCGCGGTGCGCAGGTCGCCGCCCAAGCCGTCAACCCTGACGTCGGCATCGCCGTCGACGTCGGCCATGCGACCGACCACCCCGACGCCGACAACCGTAAGTTCGGTCGCTTCAGCCTCTCGGGTGGTCCGATCATCGGCCGCGGCCCGAACATCAACCCGATCGTCTTCGACCACATGGTCGAGGCCGCCGAAGAAGCCGGCATCCCCTACCAGGTCCAGGCTGAGCCTCGCCCGACGGGCACCGACGCCCGCGCCATGCAGATGGCCAACGCCGGCGTCGCCTGCGGCCTGCTCTCCATCCCCCTGCGCTACATGCACACCCCCGGCGAAGTCGTCGACCTCGCCGTCGTGGAGCAGTCCGTCCAGCTCCTCGTCACCTTCGCCCGCCGGATCAAGAAGGGGCAGAAGTATAGTTGGTGATAGGGGTTGGCGGTTAGCGGTTAGCGGTTGGGGAAACGAATCCCAAGCCTTACCCTTTGCCTAGCTGATTAATCAGCCGGCTGGTTTGCGCCTCCGTCCTTTTCTCCATCCCTAGCCCTAGCCCTCGCCCAGGCCCAAGCCCCATCTCCTCTCAACCATGCCTTCTCCTTCCCTCGTTTGGTTCCGCCTGGACCTTCGCCTCGCCGACAACCCGGCCCTGCAAGCGGCCATCGCGGCGGGCGGGCCGGCCATCCCGGTCTACATCCATGACCCCGCCGCCGAAGGCGCCTGGCAGCCCGGCGGAGCCTCAAACTGGTGGCTCCACCACGCCTTGGAGGACCTCGCCGCCCAGCTGACCAAGGCCGGGTCGCCGCTCGTCATCCGGAGCGGGGATTCGCTGACCGAGCTCCAGCGACTGGTGCAGGAGACCGGGGCGGAACTTGTCACTTGGAATCGCCGCCACGAGCCGCTCATCGTCGAACGCGATACCCGGGTGAAAACCTCGCTGCGCAACGCCGGGATCAAGGCCGAGTCGTTCAACGGCAACCTCCTGCACGAACCGCACCTCGTGAAGACCCTCGCCGGCAACCCCTTCCAGGTCTTCACGCCGTTCTGGAAGAACTGCCTGGCGAACCTGAAGTTCGGGATACCCCTGAAGGCCCCGAAGAAACTGCCGCCTGGCGAGAAAACCCTGAAGTCGGTGCCGGTCGCGAAGCTCGGCCTGCTCCCCAAGATCAAGTGGGACGGCGCCTTCCCCGCGAACTGGGTCCCGACCCGCGCGGGCGCCGAAAAACGCCTGCGGGACTTCGTCGCCGCCCCGGTGAAGGACTACCCCACCGACCGCGACATCCCCAAGCTCGACGGCACGTCGCGCCTCTCGCCGTACC
>CAIRWP010000026.1 GCA_903882335.1 uncultured Opitutia bacterium
GCAGCCGGAGCGGCCGGGGCCTTCGCGGCGGGAGTCACCGGGGCAGCCGGAGTCGCCGGAGCGGACGGGGCAGCCGGCGTGGTGGCGGAAGCGGGGGCGGTAGCCGGGGCCTTGGCGGCCGGGTCGACCTTGGCGGGTGCGGCGGGGGTCGCAGCCGTGGCCGCGGGGGTCAGGGCCGAGGTGGTCTTGCTGGCGCGACCGACGAAGCCGAGGTACAGGCCGAAGCTGAGCAAGAAGAGCAGGACCGTGAGGGTGGTCGTCAGCTTGGAAAGGACATTGGCCGACTCCCCGCCGAAGACGGATTCAGCCGCGCCGCCGCCGAGGGCCGAGCCCATGCCGGCGTTCGCGCTCGGACGCTGCATCAGGATGATTAGGACGACCAGGAGGCAGACCAGGAAGAGGATGACGACGGAGGCGTAGAGCAGGAAGTCCTTCATCCCCGTATCCAAGGGGTGCCGGACCCATAAAACAACGCCAAAATCAGGCCTGGACGTAGGCCCCGCCGGCGACCCGATAGGTCAGCCACGTCCCGGACGGGGGCGGAACCGTGCCCGTGGCGATGACCTGGTGGGCCTCGCCGACCTGATCCCAGAAGGCCCGGCGGCGGGTGTCGTCGAGCTCCCCCAGGACGTCGTCCGCCAGGATCACCGGCGGGGTGGGGGCGCGCCGCGTGTCGCGCTGCAGCCGGGCCAGGGAAAGGGCGAGCACCAGGAGGCGCTGCTGGCCCTCGGAGGCGTAATCGGAGGCATCCTGGCCGTTGAAAAGAATCCCGAAGTCGTCGCGCTGCGGCCCGCGCAAGGTCGTGCCGGTGGCGAGGTCCGCCGCCCGCATCTTCGTCCACGTCTCGGTCAGTTGCTCGGCGGCGCAATCCGGTTGGTAGCGCAGGTCCGCCCCTTGGTCGGGGAAACCGGCGCGGGCGCAGACCTCGCGCAAGGTCGCGGCGAGCTCGGGCAGGACCTGGGCGCGCGTGCGGGCGATCAGCTCGCCGGGAGCCTGCATCGCCTGCTCAAAGGCGCGGAGTTCCTCCTCGCTCCGTCGCTCCGACTTCAGCAGCGCGTTGCGTCCCTCGAGGGCGCGGGCGTAGTCGCGCACCGCCGTGAGGTAGGCCCCGTCGGTCCCGCCGATGGCGGCGTCGAGCCAGCGGCGGCGATTGCCCGGCGAGCCCCGGACCAGCCGTAGGTCATCGGAGCAGAAGACGATCGTGGGAAATTGCCCGAGGTGCTGGGCGACGGAGGTGACGGGCGTGCCGTTCACGAGCGCCTTGCGCGAGCCTTTCGCCAGGCGGATCTCGACCTCGGCGACGTCGGTGTCCGTCAGGGCGACGTCGACGCGGAGGCGGGCCTCGGTCGCGCCGGCGCGGACGAGCGGCGCGATCTCCGTCGTGCGGAAGGACCGGAACGCGGAGACGAGCCCGGCGGCCTCGAGGAGGTTCGTCTTCCCCTGGCCGTTATCGCCCAGCAGGAAAACGCGCGGCGCGTCGGTGGCGACGTCCGCGAAGGTGAGGTTACGGAAGTCGGCGGCGCGAAGGCGCGTGAGACGCATGGTTCACTCCGGGATGACCAGCGTCATCCCGATCTTCAGCGCGCTCGGGCTCGAGATCTGGTTCGCGTTCGCCCGCAGGATGTCGTTCGCCCGGGCCGAAGTCCCGTAGGCCTTGCGGGAGATACTGGTGAGCGTGTCGTTGCGGCCGACCTGGTAGGTGGCGAAAGCACGGCCCGGCGTGGCCGCGGGCGGCAGGGGCGTTGCGGTGACCGGACGTTCCGGGGTCGCGACGGCGACGGGCGGGGTCGGGCCGGCGGTGTTACCGCCGCGCGGCTGGCCGCGCGTCAAGTCGGTGATCTCGCGCTTCAGCTTGTCGTTCTCGGTGCGCAGTTTCCGCAGCTGGTCCTGCAGGTCGCCCGAGCCCACGGCGTCGGGTTCCATCGGGCGCCCCGGGAGCTGCTGCATGAACTGTTTCTCGGCGGTGCGGATCATCTGCTCGACGATCTTGCGCTGCTCGGAGGTAGGCTTCAGGCGGATGTACTGATGGTAGTGGTAGATCGCCGGCAGCGGGTCGTTGAGGTCGCTGCAGAGCCGGCCGGCCTCGAGGTGGGACTCGGCGGCGCCGCGACGCGCGTCGATCACCTTGAGGTAGCACTCGAGGGCCTTGCGGCTCTCGCCCTGTTTCTGGAAGAGCTGCCCCTGCTTGAAATCCTGATCTTCCGTCTCGAGCGAACGCGGGAGGCCCGGGACGGTGTCGTCGCAACCGACGAGGAGGAGGACCAAGGAGGCCAAGGCGACGCGAACCATGGGTCGGACAATCCTCGCCCGCCGAGCTGCGTTCAATCCAAAATCATTCACGCAACGCCGCGCCCAAGGCCGCCGGCAGGTCCGGGGTCGACCAGACGAAACCACCCTCGCGGGCCTTGCGCGGCTCGACCGCGAGGTCCGCCAGCAGGGTCTCCGCCCCCATCTGCCCGAACAGCAGCTTGACCGCCCAGGCCGGAGCCGGGATGACCGCCGGACGACGGACGGCCTGGCCGAGCGCGCGGGCGAAGTCGGCCTGGCTGACAGGGTGGGGGGCCACGGCGTTGAGCGCGCCCTCGACCGTGGTCGCTTCGAGCGCCCAGACAATCAGGGAGACCAGGTCGCCCAGCCGGATCCAGCTGATGTGCTGTCGGCCGGAACCGACTCGGCCACCCAGGCCGGCTTTGAACGCCGGCAACATAGCCTTGAGCGCGCCACCGGACGCCGCCAGCACCATGCCGGTGCGCAGGTGGACCGTGCGGATACCTGCCTCGCGGGCCGGCTTCGTGGCCTCCTCCCAAGCGGCGGAAACCTGGCCAAGAAAACCCTCGGCGGATACTTCCGACGACTCTGTCAGCGTTTCGCCCGGGCGGTGGATGCCGTAGCGGTTGATGCCCGACATCGAGAGCAGGACAGTCGGCTTGGTCCGGAGCTCCGCTAAGGTGCGGGCAAGCAGGGCCGTGCCGTGTGCGCGGCTGTCGAGGATGCGCGCCTTCGCGGCGGCGCTCCAGCGTTGGGCGATGGACTCGCCCGCGAGATGGATGACGGCGTGGGCGCCCTCGAGGGTCGCCCGGTCGATCGCGCCGGTGGCGTGATCCATCGAGGTCGGGCCCGCGTGGCGGGAGCGGAAAGGTACGACCTCGTAACCACGAGCCGA
>CAIRWP010000027.1 GCA_903882335.1 uncultured Opitutia bacterium
CTGGATCCGTAAAGATCGATCACCGGCACGCCGAAGACGCGCTCCATGATGGCCCGGTGCGTAACGCTGGTGTATTCGTAACTTGAAAGGATGAAACGCAGGGAAGGGAAGCGTCGGCCATGCCGTTCGCAGTGCAGGGCGAACCAGGCGCCGTGCACCGGGTCCATGTCCAGGAAGGCCGGCGCCCAAGCCGCGACCTCATCGGCCATGACGGCGAGCTTGTCTTCGCCGAGGGTAAACGGAATGCGCGACTGGTTCACGAAGAGGCTGTCGCCCAGCGTCCGTTGTTCGAGGTTGAGCCAGCGGTTATAGCAGCTGACGCCGCTGCAACCTGGCGTCGTGAGGACGGCCCTCCGCAGGCTGGTCCGATTGCCGAAGCACTCGGCGAGGTAAGGATTACGGAGCAGGGCGCGGCGCTCCTGTTCGGCCCACCAAGTCTGGCCGAAGACCACGCGGACGCTGGCACCGGAGGTTCCGGAGGTGCTTTCCTCTTCGATCAGACCGCGGGCGAGGAGCGTCTTGAGGTCGAGTCCAAAAGGCAGGAAGCCTTCGGGTGAGTGTTCGCGGAGCTGGCTCTTGGTGATGCGAGGAAGGTCGGTGAGGCGCGGCGAGGGGAGGGCGAGCGCGGCCTGCCAGACCGACGTAGCGTAGAAAGGAACTGCCACCGTTTGCTCGATCGCCTTCTGCGGACATGCCGTGCCGTCCGGAGAAACGGCGGTGGGCATGGATGAGTGCGGCATACTTGCAAGGAGAAGGCATATCCGCTGAAAGCAAAACGAAGGCGTCTTTAAACGGCGGATTAGTGCCATATAACGGTATTCTTCCTCGTGGGGGAACTATCATGATTGAACGAGGTCTTTTCTCTTCATAACACCCCTCATGCGATTACCCCGTCGTTCTTTCCTGCGTAAGGCTGCTGTCGCCGCCCTTGGCTTCACGATCATCCCGCGCCACGTCCTCGGCCGCGGCTTCATCCCGCCCAGCGAGACCCTGAACCACGTCATCGTCGGTTGTGGCGGCATCTCCGAGATGCACTCCAAGCCCCGCATGACGGGCAACAACCGCATCGTCGGCATTTGCGATGTCGACGCCCAACGCATGCAGAAGAAGCTCGAGGGCATCAAGCAGGCCGGCGGCGGTACGCCGCTGACGGCGGAAGACTTCCGTGAAGTCATCGCCCTGCCTGACGCCGATGTCGTTCATGTCTGTACGCCGCCGCATTGGCACGGCGTCATCGCGGCCATGGCCGCCCGCCGCGGTAAAGCCGTCTGGTGCGAGAAGCCGCTGACGCGTACGATCGGCGAGGGCATCGCCTTGAGACGTGTCGTGCAGCAGACCGGCGTACCTTTCCGCGTGAACACCTGGTTCCGCCTGAATCGCACCAACTATTACGGGGTCGGTCCGGCCCGCGAGATCCGTCGCGTCGTCGCGAGCGGCGTCTTGGGCGGTCCGCTGACCGTCCGTCTCGCGCCCGTCGGCGGCATCGCCTGGAAGGTCAATCTCTGGACGGGTAAGCCTGACCTGAAGCCTGAGCCTGTCCCCGCTCATCTGAACTGGGACCTCTACTGCGGTCCTTCGCAGCTGATCCCTTACCATCCGCATCGCGCGCACGGTTCCTTCCGCGGTTACTGGAATTTCGACCAAGGCGGCCTCGGCGACATGGGTCAGCACTTCCTCGACCCGGTCCAATACTTCCTCGGTAAGGACGGCGAATCTCCTGTCACCATCGAATGCGACGCCCCCGCGCAGGACGCCATGGCCTGCGGCGTCTGGAAGACCGTCACCCTGACTTACAAGGATGGGACCCGTATCATCCTCGAATCCGAACTCGCCGAGCGTAACCCCGAGAATCCCTTCCTCGAAGGTCCGAACGGCAAGCTCTTCGCCGGCATGCGTTGCAGTCGCCCGGAGCTACTCGCCAAGGCCGCCGAATTCCCGTTGCCGGAATACCAGGAGGACGACTTCGACGTCTGCGCCCGTGAGAAGCGTCCGTTCGGCTACGGCGTCAACGAGGCCTTCCGCAGCTCCACGCTCGTGAACCTCGCCGCACTCAGCGTCCGCCTCGGCCGCAAACTTAACTTCAAGGCCGACGGCTCCGGCTTCGTCGGTGACGACCAAGCCAACCAACTCCACTCACCCGCCTTGCGTGGAAACTGGTCCATCTGAAGCCATTACAGCCCGCCCGATCATGAAGCATCTCGCCATCTTCCTCGCCTGCGCCGCCGGCCTCGTCGGTCTCGCCGCCGACGCCCCGACCGACGCCACCTTCGCGGACCTCGCGGTCCCCGAGAAGCGCCTCGCCGCCCAGCAGGCGATCCTCGACCACTCCCGTACTTTCCCGAACGCGTCCCCGGAGGCCAAGGCCTGGTTCGAACGCGTCCGCACGGCGGCCAAGTCCGTCGAGAACCCCGAAGGTCAGGCGGCCCTCCAGCAGGTCCTGATGTTCGATCCCAGTTCGAAGCCGCGTCTGCCGCTCAATCTGAAGGAGCCGAACACCTATGAGGATCCGGAAGGTACCACGCCGGAGACCAAGCTCGCCCAGCTCGAGCGCATGCTCGATCAGCGTCGCTCCGCCAAGGATTATCCGTTGACCGTCGAGGAACTCGTCGCGCTTTCGAAGCACGAAGACTTCGCCACCGCCCAGCGCGCGAACCGCCTGCTTCGCCGCGTGACCGCGACCGCCGCCGCGCCGATCCTCTGGGAACGCCTCGGCAAGCTCTCGCAACGTTCGCAGGTCCAGGAGGTCGAGGACGAGATCCTACGTCTCCCTGTATCGCTGGCCGTCAAGCACATCCCGACGGAGCCCGCCGGCACCTCGCTCGCTTCCAAGGCCGCCTGGGCGCGGATCGTCGCCGTCCGCGCAAACCGTCTCAGCAAGACCGGTAAGGCTTTGCGCTCCGCGCTGCTCCCGTTGCTCAAAGGACCGGCCAATGAACTGACCGAGGCCGCCTGGGCCGCCGTGCCCCGGTTGTTCGTCGAAGCCGACCGCGCCGCCTTGACCGAGGCCAC